>JBBSKO010000144.1:0-6124 GCA_038256225.1 Propionibacteriales bacterium
CCGGACGCCGAGGCGTAGACCAGGCCGGGGTTGTCGGCGGCGAGGTCGTCGTAGCCCAGTCCCATCCGCCGCATGGCGCCGGGACGCAGGTTCTCGACCAGCACGTCGGCGCGGGCGACGAGCCGGCGGAAGGCGGCGCGGCCCTCGTCGGACTTCAGGTCGAGCGCGACGGACTCCTTGTTGCGGTTGAGCCGGACGAACGAGGAGCTCTCGCCGTCGACGTACGGCGCGTTGCCGCGCACGAAGTCGCCGGAGCCGGGCGTCTCGACCTTGACCACGCGGGCGCCGAGGTCGGCGAGCTGGGTGGCCGCGAACGGGGCGGCGAGGAAGGACCCGACCTCGACGACGAGGACGCCGGCGAGCGGTCCGGGGGCGGTGTCGGTCACGCGACCTCCTGAGTGGGTTCTGTGTACGGTATACCGCATGACCGACCGGCGCCTGGCCCCACCGCCGAGCCTGGCCGAGCGGGCCGCCGACGCGGTCCGCGCGATGATCCTCGGCGGCGAGGTCCTGCCCGGCGAGCGACTGGTGGAGAGCCGGCTCACCGAGCAGCTCGGCGTCTCCCGCCCCCCGGTGCGCGAGGCGCTCCAGACGCTGGAGCACGAGGGCCTGGTGGTGCCGTCCGGTCGCCGCGGGCTCGCCGTCCGCACGCTGACCCGGCACGACGTCTACGAGATCGTCACGCTGCGCGACAGCCTGGAGCAGCTCGCGGTACGCCTGGCGCTGCCGGTGACCGAGGAGGCACGGCTGGCGCCGCTGGTCGCCGCGCTGGCCGACCTGGAGGACGGCGCCGCCCGGGGCCTCGGGAACGCGGCCCTGGTCGAGCGCGGGTTCGCCTTCCACCTCGCCCTCGTCGCGCTGTCCGGCCACCGACGGCTGGTCGCGACCTACCGCGACCTCGGCCTGCAGGTGCGGCTCTGCATGAGTGCCAACGTCGCGAGCCGCACGCACGAGGACGCCGCGGGCAACGCCGCACGCCACCGGGTCCTGCTCGACGCCGTGCGTGCGGGCGACCCGGACGCCGCGCTCGTCGCGCTCGCCGACCACGGGCACCGGTCCTTCCTGGCCCGCGTGGTCGACGAGCTGCCTGGCGGCTCGACCGCGTCCGACGCCTGGCTGGCCCGGCTGCGGGGGGCCGAAGGTCACGCCTAAGGGTGTATCCGCAGGCGGGGGGTCTGGGATGAGACTCGTTGACGAGGTCGGCGGCCCCGGGCTCCGAGACTCACGCAGACCCTCGGGGATGTCACCGGACCGGGCCGGGGGCGCCGACCTCGCCAGCTGCCGCGGTCGACCGCGCGACGCCGGGACGTGTCACCCTGCCGGGGGACGCCGACCCAGGAGCTGATGCGTGTGAGCACCAACGAACGCCTCGTCGAGGCCACCCCGGACCAGGTCTGGGCGGTGCTGGCCGACGGCTGGCTCTACCCGCTGTGGGTAGTGGGCGCCACCCGGATGCGGTCCGTCGACGACTCCTGGCCCGCGACCGGGTCGGTGCTGCACCACTCGGTCGGCGCCTGGCCGCTCGTGCTGGACGACACGACGTCGGTGACCGGCTGCGACCCCGGGCGGCGGCTCGACCTGCGCGCCCGGGCGTGGCCGTCCGGCGAGGCGGCCGTGTCGATCGAGCTCGAGGCGGTCGGCGCCCGGACCCGCGTCCGCATCCGCGAGGACGCCGTCGCCGGACCGGGACGGCTGGTCCCCGCACCGCTGCGGCACCTGCCGCTGGCCTGGCGCAACGTCGAGACGCTGCGACGCCTGGCCTACCTCGCCGAGCGCCGGGCCGGCTGAGCCGGCCCGACGCCCGGGGACGTCAGAGGACGCCCAGCAGGTCGACCGGGTTCGCCGGCCGGGTGTGCGCGGCCAGCAGCTCCTCGGCCTTCTCCAGCTCGTCACCGTCGCCGTCCCAGACCAGGACGCCGGCGACCTCGTCGTCGGTGAGGTAGTAGACGACCGCGCGGCCGTCGTCCCGCTCGTCGACGACCGTCTCCAGGTCGGTGGAGGTGCTGCCCATCGCCTCGAACCCGTGGCCCAGGACGTCGGAGTAGAACATCGGCGTGTGGTCGTAGGTCTCGTCGGACCCCGCGATGATCCGGCCGACGGCCGCACCCATCGAGGCGGCGTTGTCGACGTGCTCGACGCGACGCCGGCCGAGGATCCGGTCGGGGTACTCCGCGACGTCGCCGGCGGCGTAGACGCCCTCGGCGGTGGTGCGCAGCCGCTCGTCGACCACCACGCCGCCGTCGTCGGACCGCTCGGCCACGCCGTCGAGCACGTCACCGGCCGGCTCGATGCCCATCCCGACCACCACGACGTCGACGTCGAGGACACCGCCGTCCGAGAGGCGCAGCCCGACCTGGTCGCCGCGCTGCTCGCCGCCCTCGACCGACGTGCCCGGCACCAGCCGGACGCCGGCGTCGACGAACAGCTGCTGGAAGCGCCGCGCCAGCGGGTCGGGGAACCGGGTGGCGCCGAGGACCTCCTCGGGGAAGACCAGGCTCACCTCGCAGTCCTGCTGCGACAGCGCGGCAGCGATCTCGCTGCCGATGTAGCCCCCGCCGACCACGGCGACGCGGGCACCGCCGCCGGCCAGGGCGCGCAGGCGCTGGTAGTCGGTCAGGGTGCGGTAGTGCAGCACCCGGTCGGAGGCCGGCAGGCCCTCGACGCCCCGGGGGTGCCCGCCGGTGGCGACCAGGAGCGAGCCGTACCCGAAGGTCGTGCCGTCCGCGGTGGTGACGGTGCGCGCCTGCGGGTCGACCGACGTCACCCGGGTGCCCAGGTGCACCTCGGCCCCGGTCTCCTGCGCGGTCCTCGGGTCCAGGCCGTCCTGGGTGAAGTCGGGGTCGGTCCACAGCTTCTTGGACAGCGCGGGTCGCGGGAAGGGCGGCACCGGCTCCTCGCCGAGGATCCCGATGGTGCCGTCGTGGCCGTGCTCGCGGAGCGCCTGCGCGGCGGCGTCGGCGACCATGCCGCCGCCGACGACGAGGACGTCGTAGGTCTTCATGGTGGTCTCCCTCGCCCTCAGCCGGCCAGGCGGTCCAGCGCCTGGGTCATGTCCCGCTCGACCTCGTTGCCGATCTTCTCGAAGAGGACCTTGACCGCCGGCGCGGCCAGCTTCGCGGCACCGGACATCTCGATCACGGCCTCGTAGGTGACCTCGCTGCCGCCGCCGGACGCGGGCACGACGGTGATGGTGTCGGTCGAGGTGGCGGTCTCGTTGCGCCCGACGAGCACGATCGTGTCGTGGGTCAGCGTCTCGAGGGTGTAGGTCAGCTCGGTGCTGATCCCGGCGATCTTCGACTCGTTGTGGAACGTGGAGCCGACGGCGATCGGACCGGTGTCGTTGCGGGTGCAGCGCTCGGTGCCCGGGTCCCACTCCTCGGCGTGGGTGAAGTCCTTGAGGTAGTCGAGGACGACGGCGGGCTCGGGCCGAACGGGGAAGGTGCGGGTCACGGTGGTCATGGACCGACGCTAGGTCGACCCGACAGGTGAGGCACCACCTCGGCAGGGGGCCCGGTGCCGCCGGGACGGCATGCTGGGTCCATGAGGACCGCATGAGGACCCCGGTGCCGGACTACCTGCAGGAGGTGCTGGGCGGCTGCACCGCCGACGGCGGTGCCGTGGCCGACTACGTGCCCGAGCTGGCCGCCGCCGACCCGGACCGGCTGGCCGTGGCGCTGACCACGCTGGACGGCGTGACCTACTCCGCCGGGGACGACGAGGTGCTGTTCACCGTCCAGTCCATCTCCAAGCCCTTCGCCTACGCGCTCGCGCTGGAGGACCGGGGCCTGCCGGCCGTGCTCGAGGTGGTCGGCACCGAGCCGTCGGGCGACGCCTTCAACGAGGTCTCGCTCGAGCCGGGCACGGGGCGCCCGCGCAACCCGATGATCAACATCGGCGCCATCACGACGCACTCGCTGGTGGGGGAGCCGGGCCTGGGTGTCGCGGCACGCTCCGAGCGCCTGCGCCGGGGCCTGTCCGCCTTCGCCGGCCGCGAGCTCCACGTCGACGAGGCGGTGCTGGAGTCCGAGATGGGCACCGCGCACCGCAACCTGGCCCTGGCGCACATGGTCCGCAGCCGCGGGACCGTCACCGAGGACCCGACGGCCCTGGTGCGTGAGTACACCCGCCAGTGCGCGCTGCTGGTCGACGTGCGGGACCTGGCCGTGATGGCGGCGACCCTGGCCCACCACGGGGTCAACCCGGTCACCGGCGAGCGCGTGGTCGGGGCGCGGGTCGCCCGACAGGTGCTGAGCGTCATGGCGACCTGCGGGATGTACGACGCCGCGGGAGACTGGCTGTCGGTGGTCGGCATCCCGGCCAAGTCCGGCGTGGCGGGGGGCATCCTCGGCGCGCTGCCCGGCGAGGTCGGGATCGGCACCTTCTCCCCACGGCTGGACCGCTTCGGCAACAGCACCCGCGGCGTCCGGGTCTGCGAGCGGCTCTCCGAGGACATGGGGCTGCACCTGATGGGGATGGCCCCGGCCGGGCTGGCCGTGGTCCGCGAGGTCGGGCTGGTGCACGACGACGGGGGTACGGCCTGGCGGGCGGTGCTCCAGGGCCCGGTGACCTTCTCCGGCGGCGAGCGGGTGCTGCGCGAGCTAGCCCGGATCGGCACCGACGGCGTCGACGTGGTGCTCGACCTGACCCGGGTCTCCCAGGTCGACGACGTCGGGCGCCGGATGCTGCTGGAGGGGGTGCGTCGGCTCGGGCTCGACGGGCACGCCGTCAGCGTGGTCGACCCGGAGCTGATGCTGGTGGTCGAGGATGTGGGGGCCCCCGGCCCGGCTCGGTAGCATCTGCGGCGCAGTGGGTTCTGCGCGTCTTGGAGGTGGGTTCGGCGCGCGCCTGTCGTGGCGCACCCGAAAACCGCAAGAAAGCAGCACCTCCGTGTCCCCTCTCGCCTCCTACCGTCGACTCCTGCGGCTGGCCGGCCCGGCCTACGTCGCCGTCGCCTTCCTCGGCCGCCTCCCGCTGGCCATGAGCCAGCTCGGCACCCTGCTGCTGGTCTCCACCGCGACCGGCAGCTACGGCGCGGGCGGCCTCGCCGCCGGGGCGCTGGCCGTGGCCAACGCCGTCACCTCCCCGCTCGCGGGCGCGCTCGCCGACCGGGTCGGGCAGCGTCCGGTGGTGCTGGTGCAGTCCCTGCTCGGCGCGGCGCTGCTCGCGCTGCTGGTGGTGCTGGTCGGGGCCGACCAGTCGACGCCGGTGCTGGTGGCCGCGGCCGCCGCCGCCGGGGCCAGCCTGCCCCAGGTGGGCCCGCTGGCGCGGGTGCGCTGGCGCCCGATCACCGACGGCTCCGGGGTCCACCAGCGCCGCCTGGTCGACGCGGCCTTCTCCTACGAGGGAGCGGCCGACGAGGCGTCCTTCGCGCTCGGGCCGGCCCTGGTCGGCGTCGGTGCCGTCGCGGTCTCCCCGTCGGGGGCGCTGCTGCTCGCGGCCGGGCTGCTGGCGGTCTTCGGGACCGCCTTCGCGCTGCACCCCACGGCGCGCCGCTCGCCCGCGGCGCGGCTCGCCGCCGGCATCGACCGGGCGGCGGCGGCGCGGCTGCTGACCGGCACCGTGCTGGTCCTCGGCCTGGCCCAGCTGCTGGTCGGGATGCTGTTCGGGTCGGTGCAGACCGGCGCCACCGTGCTGGCCACCAGCGAGGGCCGCCCCGGCCTGGCCGGCTTCGTGCACGGCACGCTCGGGGTCGGCAGCGCGGTGGCCGGGCTGATGACCGCCGGGCTCCCGCAGCGCATCGGGCACGAGCTGCGCGCCTGGTGGGCGGCCTGCCTGCTGCTGCCGCTCAGCGTGCCGCTGCTGCTCGTCGACTCGCTCCTGCCGCTGACCGCGGTGGTGCTCGTCCTCGGCTGCGCGGTCGCGCCGTACATGATCGCGGTCTTCAGCCTCGCCGAGCGCGTGGTCGACCCGGCCCGGGTGGGGGCGGCGATGACGCTGCTGGCCAGCTGCACCGGGATCGGGTACGCGCTGGGCTCGGCCGTGGCCGGTCGGCTCGCCGACGACCACGGGCACACCGCCGCGTTCGCGGTCACCGTGACGGCCTGCGCCTCCGCTGCGCTGCTGACCACCGTGGCCCGGCGCCGGCTGCACGCCGCGGTCGCGCAGGCGGACGCCACGGGTCGTC
>JBBSKO010000145.1:0-6084 GCA_038256225.1 Propionibacteriales bacterium
GGGGTTCAAGTGGATCTCCCGCGCCGAGGGCCTCGTCTTCGGCTACGAGGAGGCGCTGGGCTACTGCTGCGACCCCGAGCACGTCCGCGACAAGGACGGGGTCTCCGCGCTGCTGCTGCTCTGTGAGCTGGCGGCCGGGTGCAAGGCCGAGGGCCGCACCCTGCTCGACGTGCTCGACGACCTCGCCGCCACCCACGGCCTGCACGCCACCGACCAGGTGTCGGTCCGCGTGGCCGACCTCGCCCTGATCGACCGGGCCATGGCGACGCTGCGCGGGGACCCCCCCGCCGAGCTCGGCGGACTGGCCGTCGAGGGTGTCGACGACCTCGCCGCCGGCGGCGACGGCCTCCCCCCGACCGACGGGCTGCGCTACCGCCTGGCCGGCGGCGCCCGGGTCGTCGTGCGCCCCAGCGGCACCGAGCCCAAGGTGAAGGCCTACCTGGAGGTCGTCGTCCCCGTCGAGGACACCGCCCCCGGCGAGGACCGCACCTCCGCGGTCGCCGCCGCGCGGATCGCGGCCGCCACCCGGCTCGACGCCCTCAGCGCCGACCTCCGCCACCGCCTCGGCGGCTGAGGCGCCGCAGCGCTACACCAGGGCGAGGACCACGAGCGCCACGGTGCTGAGCGACAGCCCCGCGATCTCGGGCCACGCCGGCTCCCGGCGTACGCCCGCGGCCAGCTCCCGCTGGGCGTCGGACCCGGGCCGCACCCGCGCCTCGAGGCGGGCGCGGTCGGTCAGCTCCAGCAACCGGCCCTCGACGTAGCGCGGGTAGTCGACGCCGAGCGCCCGCTCGTGGCTGCGACGGGCGACCTCGTCACCCTCGTCGGGCGCGCCGCCACCCCACGAGCGCACGCCCATGAAGGCCCCGATGCCCCCGCCGCCACGACTGCCACCGCCTCCGGCGTCGTGCGATCCTCGCACCAGCGCCCTCCGGCTCCGGCCCAGCGCCGGGCACACGTAGCGCCGCCCCCCGGCGGTGACCACGAGCACCTGGCGCACCGCGATCGTCTCGACGGCCGCCAGCGGCAGGCGCACCGTCTCCAGCATGGTGCGCAGCACCAGGTCGCCCTGACCGACCCACACCCGAGGTCTCAGCACGGCGGCCCAGACGAGCACGCCGAGGAGCACCACCAGCGCGTACCCCCACGGCGCCAGGTCCGCGCCCTGCTCCAGGACGTCCAGCACCACCGCGCCGGCCAGGACCCCGAGGGTGAGGAGCCCGACCAGCGGTCCGGTGGTCGGATGGAAGTCCTCCTCGCGGGCAGCCACGGGCAGCGGTCCTCTCGGGGTCGTACGGGTGCGGACGGGGGGCGACGCGGGTTCGGACCCGCGGCGGCGCCAACCCTATGCTGGCGCCCATGGCAGCCCCTCCGACCGCCGCGACACCGTCGTCCGTGGCCCCCACCGACCCGCTGGGCGTGGCCGGCAGCGACGCCTCGCTTCACCGCTTCCTGCACGGCCTCCCCGGCGTCGACCAGGTCGGCGTCGAGGCCCGCGCCGCCGGCCTCGGCACCCGGTCCATCAAGACCACGGCCAAGGCGTACGCCCTCGACCTGGCCGTCCGGATGGTCGACCTGACCACGCTCGAGGGTGCCGACACCCCCGGCAAGGTGCGGGCGCTGTCGGCCAAGGCCGTGCGGCCCGACCCCACCGACGCCTCCTGCCCCTCGGCCGCCGCGGTCTGCGTCTACCCCGACCTCGTCGCCACCGCCAAGCAGGCGCTCGGCGCCAGCGGGGTCAAGGTGGCCTCGGTCGCGACCGCCTTCCCCTCCGGCCGCGCCGCGCTCGACCTCAAGCTCGCCGACGTCGCGGACGCGGTGGCCGACGGCGCCGACGAGATCGACATGGTGATCGACCGCGGGGCGTTCCTGGTCGGCGACTACCGCCGCGTCCTGGACCAGGTCGTCGCCGTGCGCGAGGCCTGCGCCCGCCCGGGCGGGCACGACGCCCACCTCAAGGTGATCCTGGAGACCGGCGAGCTGGCGACCTACGACAACGTCCGCCGGGCGAGCTGGCTGGCGATGACCGGCGGCGCCGACTTCATCAAGACCTCCACCGGGAAGGTGCAGCCCGCCGCCACCCTGCCGGTCACCCTGGTCATGCTGGAGGCCGTCCGCGACTTCCGCCGGGCCACCGGCCGGATGATCGGCGTGAAGCCCGCCGGCGGCATCCGCACCGCCAAGGACGCGCTGAAGTACCTGGTGACCGTCAACGAGGTCGCCGGCCCGGACTGGCTGGACCCCGACTGGTTCCGCTTCGGCGCGTCCTCCCTGCTCAACGACCTCCTCCTGCAGCGGCAGAAGATGCGCACCGGCCACTACAGCGGCCCCGACCACGTGACCCTGGACTGAGGACCGTGACCCACGACCCCACCCCCGCCAGCCCGTTCGTCTACGCCCCTGCGCCCGAGTCGACCAGCGTGGTCGACCTGCGCGCGTCGTACGGCCTGTTCGTCGACGGCGCCTTCGTCGACGGGCGCGGTGAGCCGTTCACGACCCTGAACCCCGCCACCGAGCAGCCCCTGGCCGAGGTCGCCGCCGCGGACGCCGCCGACGTCGACGCCGCCGTGAAGGCCGCCCGCCGCGCCCAGGAGCGCGTCTGGGGCCGGATGCCCGGCCGTGAGCGCGCCAAGTACCTCTTCCGGATCGCGCGGATCATCCAGGAGCGCAGCCGCGAGCTCGCGGTGCTGGAGACGCTCGACAACGGCAAGCCGATCAAGGAGTCGCGCGACGTCGACGTGCCGATGGTCGCCGCCTGGTTCTTCTACTACGCCGGCTGGGCCGACAAGCTCGAGCACGCCGGCTACGGCACCACCCCGGTCGGCGTCGCCGGCCAGGTGATCCCGTGGAACTTCCCGCTGATGATGCTGGCCTGGAAGGTCGCCCCGGCCCTGGCCTGCGGCAACACCGTCGTGCTGAAGCCGGCCGAGACCACGCCGCTGACCGCGCTGCTCTTCGCCGAGATCTGCCAGCAGGCCGACCTGCCCGCGGGCGTGGTCAACGTGCTGACCGGTGCCGGGGAGACCGGCCGGCTCGTGGTCGGCCACGACGACGTCGACAAGGTCGCCTTCACCGGGTCGACCGAGGTCGGCCGCCAGATCGCCCGGGCCGTGGCCGGCACCCGCAAGCGGGTCACCCTGGAGCTCGGCGGCAAGGCCGCCAACATCGTCTTCGACGACGCCGCGATCGACCAGGCCGTCGAGGGCACCGTCAACGGGATCTTCTTCAACCAGGGTCACGTCTGCTGCGCCGGCAGCCGCCTGCTGGTCCAGGAGTCCGTGGCCGAGGAGGTCCTCGCCCGCCTCCGGGCGCGGATGTCGACCCTGCGCGTCGGCGACCCGCTGGACAAGAACACCGACGTCGGCGCGATCAACTCCCGCGAGCAGCTCGACCGGATCACCGCGCTCGCCGCCGTCGGCGAGGAGGAGGGCGCCGGCCGCTGGGCGCCCGACTGCGACCTGCCTTCCGCCGGCTACTGGTTCCGCCCGACGATCTTCACCGGCGTCACCCAGGCGCACCGCATCGCCCGCGAGGAGGTCTTCGGCCCGGTGCTGTCGGTGCTGACCTTCCGCACGCCCGCCGAGGCCGTCGAGAAGGCCAACAACACCCCGTACGGGCTGTCGGCCGGCGTCTGGACCGAGAAGGGCTCGCGCATCCTGTGGATGGCCGAGCGGCTGCGGGCCGGCGTGGTCTGGGCCAACACGTTCAACAAGTTCGACCCGACCTCGCCGTTCGGCGGGTACCAGGAGTCCGGCTACGGCCGTGAGGGCGGGCGCCACGGGCTGGCGGCCTACCTGCAGGAGGAGAACCGATGAGCCGCGACCGCACCCGCCGCGACGCCGACCGGATCGACGTGCGCAAGACGTACAAGCTCTACGTGGGGGGCGCGTTCCCCCGCTCGGAGTCCGCGCGGTCCTACGAGGTGACCGACGCCAAGGGCGGGTTCCTGGCCAACGCCTCGCTGGCCTCGCGCAAGGACGGCCGCGACGCGGTCGTCGCCGCCCGCAAGGCCTTCGGGTCCTGGTCGGCGCGCACGCCGTACAACCGCGGCCAGGTCGTGTACCGGATCGCCGAGGTGCTCGAGAGCCGCCGCGACCAGCTCGAGCGGGAGGTCCGCGAGGCCACCGGCGTCAACGCGGCCGGCGCCCGCGGCGAGGTCGACCAGGCCGTCGACCGCCTGGTCTGGTACGCCGGGTGGGCCGACAAGCTCGCCCAGGTCGTCGGCAACGCCAACCCCGTCGCCGGTCCGTACTTCAACCTCTCCAGTCCCGAACCCACCGGCGTCGTGGCCGTGCTGGCGCCGGCCTCGCCGCTGCTCGGCCTGGTCAGCGTCGTGGCGCCCGTGATCACCACCGGCAACACCTGCGTGGTCGTCGCCAGCCAGCCGCACCCGCTGCCCGCGATCACCCTGGCCGAGGTGATGGCCACCGCCGACCTGCCCGGCGGCGTGGTCAACGTGCTCACCGGTCACCAGGGCGAGATCGCGCCCTGGCTGGCCTCCCACCTCGACGTGGACGGCCTGGACCTGACCGGGGTCGACGACGTCGACCTGGCCCGCGAGCTCGAGGTCGCCGCCGCCGACAACCTCAAGCGCGTACGCCGCCCCGCCCCCGAGGACCTGGCCGCCGACCCGCGGCTGGACCGGATGACGCGCTTCGTGGAGACCAAGACGGTCTGGCACCCGGTCGGCACCTGACCCGTGCCCTCCTCCCCCGGCGGGCCGGCCCCCGCCCGCAGCGCCCGTGTGATCGTGCTCGCTGGCCCGTCCGGGGCCGGCAAGTCACGCCTCGCCGAGCGGAGCGGGCTGCCCGTGCTGCGCCTCGACGACTTCTACCGCTCGGCGGGCGACCCGGCGCTGCCGCTGATCACCCAGGGCCCCAACGCCGGCCTGGTCGACTGGGACCACCCCGACTCGTGGCTGCCGGACGACGCCGTCGCCGCGATGGGGCTGCTCTGCGCGACCGGGCGGGCGGAGGCCCCGGTCTACGACATCGGGCTCAGCGCCCGGACCGGCAGCCACGTGCTCGACCTCGCGGGGTCACCGCTGTTCGTCGCCGAGGGCATCTTCGCCGCCGACGTGGTGGCGGCCTGCCGAGAGCGCGGGCTGCTGGCCGCGGCGTTCTGCGTCACCCAGCGCCCGACGGTCACCTTCGCCCGGCGCCTCCAGCGCGACCTGCGGGAACGGCGCAAGGCCCCGCTGGTGCTGCTGCGTCGCGGCCTGGCGCTGCGGCGCGACCAGCGCCGGGTGGTGGACCACGCGGTCGCCGCCGGCTGCGAGCCGCTGACCGGCGACCAGGGCCTGCGACGCGTCCGCGCGATGTCGTGACCCTGCCCGAGGACGACCCGGTGGTCGAGGAGCGAGCGCCAGCGAGCGTCTCGAGACCCCTCGTGCAGCCCGACCAGCGCAGCTGCGGGGCCGCCTGCCTGGTGGTGGCCCGGGCCCTGGCCGAGCCGGCGTACGGACGCAGCCTGCGCGACCCGGAGCGCTGGCGCACGGAGGTGCTGCGGACCCATGCCGAGGTGACCGGCGTGCGCGACACGGGCCGGGCGGGCCTGCCGTGGCCCCGGGCCCTGGGCACCCCGCCGTGGGCGGTGGCGCGGCGACTGGGTGCGACGACGGGGCGTCGGTGGCGCACGGTGCGCCCCGACCTCGCCCGGGTCGCCGAGGTGGTCCAGGCCGGCCACCCCGTCCCGCTGTTCGTCGGTTCCCGGCGGCTCCCCCGCCACGTGCTGCTGGCCGTGGAGGACGGTCCCGACGGGGTGCGGGTCTACGACCCGGCGCGAGGCACCGTCCGCCCGCTGGCCGACGCGCTGCGCACCGGCTGGCCGCGGCCGTGGTGCGCGGTGCTGCCGCGCTCGTAGCCGGACAGGCAGAAGTCGAGCGGGACGTGCGTGGCTCGGGGCCACACCGCCCTGACCTGGGTCGACGCGCGTCGCCGACGCATCCGGTCGAGTTCTGCCTGTCCGGGTACGGCCGGCCCCGCCGGGGTCAGCAGCCGAGCGCGGCGTACCCGGGCTTGATCACCTCGTCGATGATCTCCAGCCGCTCGTCGAAGGGCAGGAACGCCGACTTCATCGCGTTGA
>JBBSKO010000146.1:0-6054 GCA_038256225.1 Propionibacteriales bacterium
GCCGTCGACGTAGCGGGCGGTGCCGTCGTCGAGGTCGACCGCGACCTGGACCAGGGTGACGAAGGACTCCGCGCGCTCGAGGTCGGTGTTGACCGAGCGGGCCACCTGCGTCGTGGTCACCCCGAGGTCGACGCCGGCGACGACGGCGGGGGTGGTGCCGCGCAGCGCCGCGCGGATCCCGGCGCCGACCAGGGCGGCTCCGGTGCCCTTGCCCATCACGTCGCCGAGCATCACGTGCAGCACGTCGTCGGTGACGGTGTAGTCGTAGAAGTCGCCGCCGACGGCGAGGGCGGGCAGGCACATGCCGGCCACCTCCCACTCCTCGGTGGAGACCGGGAGCACCGGCAGCATCGAGGTCTGCACCTGGCGCGCCTGGCGCATCTCGCTGGAGGCGGTCAGCTCCTGCTCGGCCCACCGGGCCAGGTCGGTGAGGGTGTCGAGGTCGTCGGCGTCGAGGTGGCGCGGCGTGGTGTCCGAGACGCAGAGGCTGCCCAGGACGTGGCCCATGGAGTCGCACAGCGGCACCCCTGCGTAGGAGACGAGCATGCCGGCCACGACCATGGGCAGGTCTGCGAAGCGGGGGTCCTCCCGGACGTCCTCGACGACCAGGGTGTCGCCCAGGCCCTGGGTGGTGTCGCACAGGGTCTCCTCGCGCGGGGCCGAGGAGGGAGACCCCGGGGGGAAACCGGCGGCACTGGGCCACCAGGCCCGATCGCGGTCCAGCACCGTGATGTAGGCCATCGGCATCGACAACGACCGGCAGGCCAGCCGGGTGATCCGGTCGAACCGCTCCTGCCGGCCCGAGTCCTCGAGCGCGAGGCTGTCGAGCGCGCGCTGGCGCTGGTCCTCGACCGCGCGCAGCGCGCGGGCCGAGGGCGTCGCCAGCGGGTAGACCGTGGCCCGTGGGCTCGGCGGCACGGGTCGCCCGTCGTCGCGACGGGGGAGGGACTGGGGGGCACCAGGCATGGGGGAGTCCTGTCCGGGGAGCGCGGGGGGCGGGGTGACCGGGCCCCCCGGCCGGTCCACGCCAGTCTCACCGACGGGGGTGGTCGCGGCAACCGGAACGGGAGAACTGGTCGGGTCTTCCAAGGAGCGGACCCACCGGGGCACGTTGTGCTTTCATCGGGGTGTCATGACCTCCTCGTCGCGCCCCGTCAGTCACGACGGCCACGCCGGGAGCATGGCGTCGCCGGCTCCGCGCCGCGTGCTCGTGGTCGACGACCAGGCCGACCAGCGCGAGGTGATGAGCCTGACCCTCGTGCGCGCTGGTCTCGCGGTCGAGACCGCGGCCAGCGGCGAGGAGGCGGTCGAGCTGGTGCACCTGCGCGACCCCGACCTGGTCACGCTCGACGTGTCGATGCCGGGCATCGACGGGATCGAGACCTGTCGTCGGATCCGCGACTTCAGCGACGCCTACGTGATCATGGTGACCAGCCGGGACGCCGAGCTGGACCGGTTGCTCGGCCTCGAGGTCGGGGCCGACGACTACCTGGTCAAGCCCTGCTCGCCACGCGAGCTGGTCGCGCGGGCCTCGGCCCTGCTGCGGCGTCCGCGCCAGGGTGTCGCGCGCTCGGTCACCGCGCCCGAGGCGGTCGCACCTGCTGCGCCGGGGGACCCGGCACCTGCCCCCGCCCCGGCCCCTGTCCGGCTTCCCCCAGGCCCGGGCCCGGCCCCGGTCGCCGGGATCCTGGACGCCGGGGGAGGCTTGCTGCTGCACCCGGTACGCCACGTGGCGCTGCTCGACGGCGAGCCGCTCCCGCTGACCCCCTCCGAGGTGGACCTGCTCGCCGCCTTGCTGCAGCCTCCGGTGCGGACGTGGTGGCGCGCCGAGCTCGTGCGCGAGGTGTGGCAGGGCGACTTCATGGAGTCCGACTTCCTGGTCGACGTGCACGTCGCGTCGCTGCGGCGCAAGCTGAAGCGCGCCGCCCCCGGCCGGGACTGGATCCGGACCGTGGACGGCTCCGGCTACCGGTTCACACCGGGCACCTGACGCAGACCGGGCCGACCCGGGCTGGACGCAGGTCCCGGTTACCGGCCGGTTAGGCTGCCCTGGTGCGGATCGCGATGTTGTCGTACCGCAGCAAGCCCCACTGCGGGGGTCAGGGCGTCTACGTGCGACACCTCAGCCGCGAGCTGGTCCGTCTGGGCCACCAGGTGGAGGTCTTCTCGGGCCAGCCCTACCCCGAGCTCGACGAGGGCGTGGTGCTCACCGCGGTGCCGAGCCTGGACCTGTACCGCGACCCCGACCCGTTCCGGGTGCCGCACCCGCGTGAGCTCCGCGACCTCGTCGACGTCGAGGAGGTCGCCACCATGCTCACCGGCGGGTTCCCCGAGCCCAAGACCTTCTCCACCCGGGTGGCCCGGCTGCTGCGCGAGCGCGCCGGCGACTTCGACGTCGCCCACGACAACCAGGTGCTCGGCTACGGCATGCTCGACGTCGAGGCCGACGGCCTCCCGCTGGTGACCACGATCCACCACCCGATCACCCTCGACCGACGGATCGAGCTGGCGGCGGCGCCGACGCGGCGCCGACGGCTCTCGCTGCGCCGTTGGTACGGCTTCCTGGGGATGCAGGCCCGCGTGGCGCGGGCCGCGACGACCGTGGTGGTGCCCTCCGGGGCGTCGCGCGACGACGTGGTCGCCGAGTTCGGCGTCGACCCCGGGCGGGTCCGGGTGTCCTGGCTGGGCGTCGACGACGTGTTCGTGCCGCCGACGACCCCGCGGGTGCCGGGGCGGGTGCTGGCGATGGCCAGCGCCGACGCCCCGCTCAAGGGCGTCCCGGTCCTGCTCGAGGCCTTCGCCAAGCTGCGCACCGAGCGCGACGTCGATCTCGTGCTGGTCACGCGGCCCGGGGGGCGTACCGCCGACCTCGTCGAGCGGCTCGGCCTGGCCGATGCGGTCCGCTTCGTGCACGACCTGTCCGAGCCCGACCTGGTCGCCCTGATGGGCTCCGCCGAGGTGGCCTGCGTGCCGTCGCTGCACGAGGGGTTCTCGCTGCCCACGGTGGAGCTGATGGCCTGCGCGACCCCGCTGGTGGTCTCGCGCGCCGGCGCCATCCCCGAGGTCGTCGGCACCGACGGCGAGTGCGCCGACCTCGTGCCGCCCGGCGACGTGGAGGCCCTGCGCGCCGCCCTCGCCGCGCTGCTCGACGACCCCGCGCGCCGCGCGGCGATGGGTCGGGCCGGGCGCCGCCGGGTCGAGGAGCACTTCAGCTGGCGTGCCGCCGCCGTCTCCCTCGCCGAGGTGCTGGCCGGGGCCGTCGCCGCCGGCCCGCAGCCCACCGCCGTACGCCGCCGCTCCCTGCCCCGTACCCGCTCCAGGAGGACCACCCGTGCTCACCGTTGACTTCGACCGTCTCGGGCTGCGCCCGCGCGACCGCGTGCTCGACATGGGGTGCGGGGCCGGCCGGCACGCCTTCGAGATGTACCGCCGCGGGGCCGACGTCGTCGCCTTCGACCAGGACGCCGACGAGCTCGCCGGCGTCGGTGACCTGTTCGCCGCGATGCGCGCCGAGGACGAGGTGCCCGCGGGCGCCGAGGCCGACACCAAGGAGGGCGACGCGCTCGCCCTGCCCTTCGCCGACGGCGAGTTCGACCGCGTGGTCGCCGCGGAGGTGCTCGAGCACGTGCCCGACGACCTCCGCGCGATCGCCGAGCTGGTCCGCGTCCTGCGCCCCGGCGGCACGATGGCGGTCTCGGTGCCGCGCTGGCTTCCCGAGATGGTCTGCTGGACGCTGTCGAAGGAGTACCACGACAACCCCGGCGGCCACATCCGGATCTACTCCGACGCCGAGCTGGTCGGCAAGCTCGAGAACGCTGGGATGCAGCACGCCGGCACCGGCTACGCCCACGGACTGCACACGCCGTACTGGTGGCTCAAGTGCGCCGTCGGCGTCCGCCAGGACGACCACCCGGTCCCCGCGACGTACCACAAGCTCCTGGTCTGGGAGATCATGAAGCAGCCGCGGGTGCTGCGCTGGGCCGGCGCGGTGCTCGACCCGCTGATCGGCAAGAGCCTGGTGCTCTACCTGACCAAGCCGGACCCGGCCGACGCGTGACGGCGCGGCACGACCTGCCGTTCGTCTCCGGCGTCCTGGGGCCCGACGAGGTCGCGGCCACGGCCGCCGCGGTGGCGTCGGTGCAGGAGCCGGACGGCGCGATCCCGTGGAGCGTCGGGGCCCACACCGACACCTGGAACCACGTCGAGTCGGCCATGGGCCTGCTGGTCGGCGGGGAGGTCGAGGCGGCCGAGCGGGCGTACGCCTGGGTCCCGCGGCAGCAGCGCGCCGACGGGTCCTTCCCGTGGAAGGTCGTCGCCGGTGTCGTCGAGGACGACCGCGGCGAGGCCAACATGGCCGCCTACCTCGCCGTAGGCGTGTGGCACCACTGGCTGGTCCGCCGGGACCGTCGCTTCGTCGAGTCCCTGTGGCCGGTCGTGCGGTCCGCGCTGGACTGGGTGGTCTCGCGCCAGCTGCCGTTCGGCGGCATCGCCTGGTGCCAGTTCTGGACCGACGGCGTCCCGGTGACCGGCGACGACGACGTCACCGACGCCCTGCTCGCCGGCTCCTCCAGCATCTACCAGTCGCTGCGCGCGGGCGTCGCGATCGCCGAGCTGCTGGGCGACCCGCAGCCCGACTGGGAGCTGGCCGGCGGACGGCTCGGCCACGCGGTCCGCGAGCACCGGGACCTCTTCCTGGACAAGAGCACCTTCTCGATGGACTGGTACTACCCGGTCCTCGGCGGCGCCGTGCGCGGCGCGGCGGCCCGCGTGATGCTCGACGAGCGCTGGGACGACTTCGTGGTGCCCGGGATGGGCATCCGCTGCGTCGACACGAACCCCTGGGTGACCGGGGCCGAGACCTGCGAGCTGGTGATGGCCCTCGACGCCGAGGGCGACCACGAGCGTGCGCGCGGGCTGCTGGTCGACATGCAGCACCTGCGGCACGAGACGGGTGCCTACTTCACCGGGTGGGTCTACGGCGACGACGTGTACTGGCCGCGCGAGCTCACCGCCTGGACCGGCGCCGCGGTGCTGCTGGCGGTGGACGCGCTCGGGGAGACCTACGGCCACTCGACGCCGGGGTCGGGCATCATGCGCGGGACCTCGCTGGCCCCCGACTTCGCCGAGCTGCTGCTGGAGTGCGGCTGCCACGACGTCCCCGCGGGCCACGACCGCCGGGGCCACGGGACGCCCTAGGCTCGGCGGGGTGACCCTGCCCCGGCTCGACGACCAGGAGCAACGCGTCCTCGGCGCGCTGCTGGAGAAGCAGCGCACCGTCCCGGCGTCCTACCCGCTGTCGGGGCAGGCGCTGCGCAGCGCCTGCAACCAGACCAGCAGCCGGGAGCCGGTCGTCGACTACGACGACGCGACGGTGGAGCAGGTCGCCCGCCGGCTGAAGGACCACGAGCTGGTGCGGATCGTCTGGTCCGAGAAGGGCCGCCGCACCCTGCGCTACCACCAGCGCCTGACGGAGGCCCTCGACCTCGGTGACGACGAGGCCGCCCTCGTGACGCTGCTGCTGCTGCGGGGTGCGCAGGCGCCCGGGGAGCTGCGCACCCGGTCCGAGCGGCTGCACGCCTTCGCCGACCGCGGCGACGTGGAGGAGGTGCTGGCGCGGCTGGCCGGGCGGGACGACCCGGTGGTCCGCGAGCTGGACCGCCGCCCCGGTCAGCGGGAGCGCCGGTGGGTGCACCTGCTGGGCCCGGTCGACGACGGTGCGGCCGGCGCCGGCCCTGGTGCGGGGGCGGTGGTCGAGGAGACGACGCTGCCGGCGGGTGGGCCGGAGGGGCGTGACGCGCGGGTGCGGGCGTCGTACGACGCGGTGGCCGCCGGGTACGCCGACGCCCTGACCGACGAGCTCGACGGGCTGGTCCTCGAGCGGTGGCTGCTGGACCGGGTCGCCGCGCACGCCGTCGCGGACGGTGGTCCCGTGGTCGAGGTCGGCTGCGGTCCCGGCCACGTGACGGCGTACCTCGCGGCCGCCGGCGCCCGGGCGCACGGCCTCGACCTGTCGCCGGGCATGGTCGAGCAGGCCCGGGCGCGGTTCCCGGACGC
>JBBSKO010000147.1:0-6029 GCA_038256225.1 Propionibacteriales bacterium
CGCCTGCCTGGGCGCCTACGCCACCAACCTGGACGCCTTCGACATCGGCCTGCTGCTGGTCTTCGGCCTGCTCGGGCTGATGGTGCGCCGCTTCGGCCTGCCGGTGCTGCCGCTGATCCTCGGCGTCATCCTGGGCCCGCTCATGGAGGAGAAGCTGCGCGAGGCCCTGTCGCTCTCCGACGGTGCCTGGAGCGGGCTGCTCGCCGAGCCCCTCGGGGTCGGCGTGTACGTCCTGATCGGGGTGCTGGTCGTCCTGCCGCCGCTGCTCAAGCGCCGGGCGGCCGCTCGCGGCACCACCCCGCTGGACCCGGCCGACCCGACCGACCGTGACGAGGAGAGGGTGTCCCGATGAGCACCGACAGCACGCAGCCCGGCACGCCCCCCGGACCGGTCGTCGTGGCCTGGACGCCCGACGAGTTCGGCGCCGTGGCCCTCGAGCACGGCCTGGCCGAGGCCGCCGACCGGCACTGCCGGGTGGTGGTGGTCAACGCGACCAAGGGCGACGCACTGGTCGACCCCCGCTACGCCTCGGACGAGGCGGTGGGCCGGCTCCGCGAGAGCGTCGCCGGCCGGGACGTGGAGGTCCGCCAGTCCACCGGAGCCGACGTGGCCGAGCAGGTGCTGGCGGTCGCGACCGAGGTGGGCGGCTCGCTGGTGGTGCTCGGGATGCGCAGGCGCACCCCGGTCGGCAAGCTGCTGATGGGCAGCGTGGCCCAGCGGATCCTGCTCACCGCCGACTGCCCCGTGCTGGCGGTCAAGCCGGGCCAGTCGACCCCGGCACGCGGCTGAACGTCACACCGGGGGACCGGTCCGGACGGCGCGGGTTCGGTCCCGGCGGGGTGGGCGCGCCATACTCGGTGACGATGACGACGCCCACCACCGCCCCTGCGGTCGCCCCTGCCCCGCCGGCCGACGAGCCGGAGCTGCACGCCGTCGCCGTGGTGACCCTCGGCTGCGCGCGCAACGAGGTCGACTCCGAGGAGCTCGCCGGCCGCCTGACGCAGGGCGGGTTCCGCCTGGTCTCCGACCCGGCCGACGCCGACAGCGTCCTGGTCAACACCTGCGGGTTCGTCGAGGCCGCCAAGAAGGACTCGGTCGACACCCTGCTGCAGGCCGCGGACCTGAAGGCGAACGGCCGCCCGAGCACCGTCGTGGCGGTCGGCTGCCTGGCCGAGCGGTACGGCGCCGACCTCGCCGACTCGCTGCCCGAGGCCGACGCGGTCCTCGGCTTCGACGACTACCCCGACATCGCCGCCCGCCTGCGCGGGATCGTGGCGGGGGAGCGGCCCGCCGCGCACGTCCCGGCCGACCGGCGCCGGCTGCTGCCGATCAGCCCGGTCGACCGCGCCGCCGAGGCCCCGGCCCGGGTCGAGCGCACGCGCCTCGAGACCGGTCCGCTGGCCTCGCTGAAGCTGGCCAGCGGCTGCGACCGCCGGTGCACCTTCTGCGCGATCCCGTCCTTCCGCGGCAGCTTCGTCAGCCGCCGCCCCAGCGACGTCCTGCACGACGCGCAGTGGCTGGCCGGCGAGGGCGCCCGCGAGCTCTTCCTGGTCTCGGAGAACTCCACCTCCTACGGCAAGGACCTCGGCGACCTGCGCCTGCTCGAGTCGCTGCTGCCGACGCTGGCCGCCACCGACGGCGTCGAGCGGGTCCGGGTGTCGTACCTGCAGCCGGCCGAGACCCGCCCCGGGCTGGTCGAGGCGATCGCGACCACGCCGGGCGTCGCGCCGTACTTCGACCTGTCCTTCCAGCACGCCAGCGCCACGGTCCTGCGCCGGATGCGCCGCTTCGGCGACCCCGAGGCGTTCCTCGGGCTGCTCGAGCAGGTGCGCTCCCACGCGCCGCTGGCCGGGATCCGCTCCAACGTGATCGTCGGCTTCCCCGGCGAGACCGAGCAGGACCTCGAGACGCTGACCGACTTCCTGGTCGCCGCGCGCCTCGACGTGGTCGGCGTCTTCGGCTACTCCGACGAGGACGGCACCGAGGCCGAGTCCTTCACCGACAAGCACGACGAGGACGAGGTCGCCGCGAGGCTGGCCCACGTCACCGACCTGGTCGAGCAGCTCACGGCGCAGCGCGCCGAGGAGCGCCTCGGCGAGGTGGTCGAGGTCCTCGTCGAGCACGTCGCCGTCGAGGACGGCGAGCTGGTCGTCGAGGGCCGCGGCGTCCACCAGGGCCCCGAGGTCGACGGCCTCTGCCGGGTCGAGGAGCACCCCGGCGACCTGCGGGTCGGCGACCTGGTCACCGGCACGGTCGTGGCCAGTGAGGGCGCCGACCTGGTCGTGACCTCCGCGGGGACGGTGCGATGAGCACCACCACGCCCGGCGTCAGCAACTGGAACCTGCCGAACGCGCTGACCACGTTCCGGATCCTGATGGTGCCCTTCTTCGCCTGGGCGCTGCTCGTCGACGGCGGCGACTCGGTGCTCTGGCGCTGCGTGGCGTGGGTGCTGTTCGCGGTCGCGATGATCACCGACAAGGTGGACGGCGACATCGCCCGGGCGCGCGGGCAGGTCACCGACTTCGGCAAGATCGCCGACCCGATCGCCGACAAGGCGCTGACCGGGATGGCCTTCATCGGCCTGTCGATCCTCGGCGACATCTGGTGGGCCGTCACCGTCGTGGTCCTGCTGCGCGAGTGGGCGGTGACGCTGCTGCGTCTCTCGGTGCTCAAGCGGGTCGTGATCGCCGCGGCCGACCTGGGCAAGTGGAAGACCACCTTCCAGGCGCTCGCCCTCGGCGGGCTGTGCCTGCCGCTGCGCGACCCCGACCTGGTGGACTGGCTGCAGACACCGGGCGAGGTGCTGTTCTACGCCTTCCAGGCGTGCCTGGTGGTGGCCGTGGCGCTCACCCTGTACTCCGGGTACGAGTTCTTCCGCGGCGTCTGGCAGCAGCGCCACGAGCTCCGCGGACCGCGCTCCACCACCGTCTGAGCTCCTGCGGGAAGCAGCCACGTCACGTTCACGTGGAGTTGACGCGCGGGCTGTTCCCGTGCGGTCCAGACCGGGTTAGGGTCCTACCGCCTTCCCCCTCACCCCTCTGTTCGACCGAAAGGTCTCTTCACTGTGTCCTCGCGCACCCCGCGTCACCTGAGTCGAAGGCGGGGGCTGGTGGCCTCGGTCACCGGGCTCAGCGTCGCCGTCTCGCCCCTCGTCCTGGGCCTCTCCTCACCGGCGGCGGCCGCCCCGCTCGGTGACGACCTGGTCATCTCGGAGGTGTACGGCGGTGGCGGCAACTCCGGCGCCACCTTCACCCACGACTTCGTCGAGCTCTACAACCCGACCGACACCGCGATCGACGTCGCCGGGCTGTCGGTGCAGTACCGCAGCAGCAGCAACACCGGCTCCGGTGCCACCGCGCTGACCGGGTCGGTCGCCCCCGGTGGCTACTACCTCGTGCAGGAGGGCAAGGGGACCGGCGGCACCACGCCGCTGCCGACGCCCGACGCCACCGGCGGGCAGGCCATGGCCGGCGCGTCCGGCACCGTCGCGCTCGTGCGCGGCACCGAGCCGGTCACCCTGGACCCGGCCGCCCCCACCGGCGGGTCCCTGGTCGACCTGGTCGGCTACGGCACCGCTGCGGTCTCCGAGGGTGACGTCGACGCTCCCGGTCTGAGCAACACCACCTCGGCCTCGCGCGACGCCGACGGCACCGACACCGACGTCAACGGGGCCGACTTCACCGCCGGCGCGGTCGCGCCGGTCTCCTCGGGCGGCGAGCCCGAGCCCCCGCCGCCGGTCGGCGAGGTCGAGATCGCCGAGATCCAGGGCACCGGCGCCCAGAGCCCCCTGGTCGGCCGCGAGGTCACCACCTCCGGTGTCGTCACCGCGCTCTACGACGGCACGTACAACGGCTTCTTCCTGCAGACCGCCGGCACCGGCGGCGCCACCGACGCCACGCCCGGCGCCTCCGACGCCGTCTTCGTCTACGGCGGCCCGGACTTCGACGGGGCCGGGCTCGCGCTCGGCGACTCCGTCGAGGTCACCGGCCAGGTCGGCGAGTTCGGCGGGGCCACCCAGGTCACCGTCGACGCCGACGCGATCGCGGCGGTGAGCCCGGCGCTGACGCCGGTGACCCCGCTCGCCGCGGCGTACCCGACGACGGCCGGGGACCGCGAGGCGCATGAGGGCGAGCTGCTCGCGCCGACCGACGACTTCACGGTCACCAACGTCTTCAGCACCAACCGGTACGCCGAGATCGGCCTGGCCACCGGCGACCGCCCCCTCATCCAGCCGACCGAGGTCGCCGACGCCGGCAGCCCCGAGGCCGACGCGGTGGCGGCCGACAACGCCGCCCGTGGCGTCGTCCTGGACGACGGCGCGAGCATCGACTTCCTGCCGTTCAACGGCGGCGACAATCAGGACGTCCCGCTGCCCTGGCTCTCGCGGCAGAACCCGGTCCGCGTCGGCGCGGCGGCCGAGCTGGTCGCCCCGGTCGTCCTGGACTACCGCAACAACACCTGGAAGCTGCAGCCGCAGCAGCAGGTCACCGACGAGGGTCGCGACGTCGCGACCTTCGAGAACACCCGCCCGGAGAACGCGGAGCCGGCCGACGTCGGCGGTGACCTGTCGATCGGCACGTTCAACGTGCTGAACTACTTCAACACCACCGGTGCCCAGTTCGAGGCCAACGGCGGCCGCTGCACCTACTACCTCGACCGCGACGACGACCCCGTCTCGGTCAACTCGTGCACGCCCGACGGCCCCCGCGGCGCGGCCGAGCTCGGCGACTTCCGCCGTCAGCAGGTCAAGATCGTCGAGGCGATCAACACCATGGACACCGCCATCGTGTCCCTGGAGGAGATCGAGAACTCGGTCAAGCTGCTCACGGAGACCGACCGGGACGACGCCGTCAAGGCGCTGGTCGCCGCGCTGAACACCGACGCCGGGACCCGCCGCTGGGCCTACGTGGCCTCCCCGGCCGCCGCCGACCTGCCGCCCCTGGCCGAGCAGGACGTCATCCGCAACGCCTTCATCTACGACCCCACCGCCGTGCGCCCGGTGGGCGCGTCCGAGGTGCTCGTGGGCTCGGAGGCCTTCGCCAACGCGCGTGAGCCGCTGGCCCAGGCCTTCAAGCCGGCCGGTGCCGGCCGGGCCGACGTGTTCGCCGTGATCGTGAACCACTTCAAGTCCAAGGGCTCCGGCACCCCCGACCCCGACGGGCAGGGCAACGCCAACGACGATCGGGTGGCCCAGGCCGCCGCGCTGGCCGACTTCGCCAAGGACTTCTCGGTCGACCGCGGCACCCGCAAGGTGTTCCTCACCGGTGACTTCAACGCCTACTCCGAGGAGGACCCGATCCAGCTCCTCGAGGGCGAGGGGTTCAGCAAGCTCCAGTCCGACACCCCCGACGAGTGGAGCTACAGCTTCAGCGGCCTCTCCGGCTCGCTGGACCACGTCCTGGCCAGCCCCGCCGCCCGGCGGATGGTGACCGGGGTCGACATCTGGGAGAACAACGCCAACGAGTCGGTGGCCTTCCAGTACAGCCGTCGCAACTACAACGCGCGCCAGCTGTTCAGCCCCGACGTGTTCGCCGCCTCCGACCACAACCCCGAGGTCGTCGGCCTGAGCACCAGCCCGAGCACCGCCACCGAGGTGCAGCTGCTGGCCACCAACGACTTCCACGGCCGGATCCAGCCCGACGGCACGGTCGCCGGTGCCGCGGTGCTCTCCGGGGCGGTCAAGCAGCTCCGCTCGGAGAACCCGAACACGGTGTTCGCCGCAGCCGGTGACCTGATCGGCGCGTCCACCTTCGCCTCCTTCATCGCCGAGGACAAGCCGACGATCGACTCGCTCAACGAGGCCGGTCTCGACGTCTCCGCGGTGGGCAACCACGAGTTCGACCAGGGCTTCGACGACCTGAACGATCGTGTGCTCGAGCCCGAGTCCACCGAGAACCCGAACGGCGGCGCGGAGTGGGAGTACCTGGGCGCCAACGTCCGCTACAAGGACACCGGGACCCCGGCCCTGGACGCGACCTGGATCCAGGACTTCGACGGCACCGAGATCGGCTTCGTCGGCGCGGTCACCG
>JBBSKO010000148.1:0-6002 GCA_038256225.1 Propionibacteriales bacterium
CCGGCGTGCACGGTGAGGTCCACGTCGGAGAAGACGCCGGCGAGGGCGAGGCCGCGGACCTCCAGCACCGGCTCGGTGCGCATGCGGGGCGTGCTGGTGCGGGGCGGGAAGACGTACTCGATGGAGCGGCCGGTCATCAGCTTGATCAGGTCCGCGGTCGGGGTGGTCGCGGCGTCGAGGCCGGTGGCCACGGTCGCGCCGTCCTTGAGCACGGTGATCCGGTCGCCGATCTCGCGGATCTCCTCGAGGCGGTGGGAGATGTAGACGACCGCGACGCCCTCGGCGGTGAGGCCGCGGATCACCCGGAACAGGTTGGCGACGCCGTCCTGGTCGAGCACCGCGGACGGCTCGTCGAGGATCAGCAGGCGGGTGTCGTGGGACAGCGCGCGGGCCATGCTGACGATCTGCTGCTCGGCCGGCGAGAGCGTGCCGACCGCGCGGGTGGGCGAGACGTGGGCGTGGCCGAGGCGGGTGAGCAGCTCGCGGGTGGTCCGGTGCGCGCGCTGGCGCTGGGAGAACCCGCCGCGGCTGATCTCGTGGCCCAGGAAGATGTTGTCGGCGACGCTGAGGTCGGCGACGAGGTCGAGCTCCTGGTAGATCGTGGAGATGCCGTGCTTCATCGCCACGGCCGGCGTGCTGAGCGTCGTCTCGGCGCCGTCGATGGCGATCGTCCCGGCGTCGGGGCGGTACGAGGCCGACAGGACCTTGATCAGCGTCGACTTCCCGGCACCGTTCTGACCGAGCAGGCAGTGCACCTCGCCGGCGCGGACGTCGAGGTCGACGCCGTCGAGGGCGCGGACGCCGGGGAACTCCTTGACGATGCCGCTCATCTGCAGCAGCGGTGCGCCCTCGGCAGTGGCGGCCATCGATGTGCTCCTACGTCTGTGACGGGCGTCACCAAGGGGTGACCTCGCTCAAACTAGGCGTGTGGCGTGACGGAAGGCAAGCACTTCGCGTACTTCTTTTGAAATTGTTCGGATGAGTAACGCAAGTTGGTGGACAAAGTGAGCCAGTCCGGCCGGGGAATCCCCGCTCGAGCGGGGATTCCCTGGGTTGTTGCCCCTTGCAAGGCGCGCGAACTCCGACAACACCCGCCTGAGCGGGGGTTCCTGGGGCCAGGGGGACGGATGTGACGCGCAGCCGGCCCAGCCCGTCAGCCCGCGGCGTAGACCGAGCTGCTGATCAGGCGGGCAGCGCCGATGACGCCGCCCTCGTCACCGAGCTCGCTGAGCACGATCGGCAGGTTGCCGGTGGCCAGCGGGAGGGAGCGGCGGTAAGTGACGCTGCGGATCTCGGCGAGCAGGGAGTGCCCGACGCCGGTCAGCCCGCCCCCGATCACGATCAGGCCGGGGTTGACGAAGGAGACCAGGCTGGCCAGCACCTGCCCGACCCGCCGGCCGCTCTCCCGGACCAGCTCGAGGGCGACCGCGTCGCCGTGGGTGGCGGCCTGGCCGACGTCGGCGGCGGTGAGCACGCCGCGCTCGGCGAGCAGCGCCGCCAGGCCCGACGAGCGCCCGGCCCGCGCGGCCGCGGTCGCGTCGCGTGCCACGGCCGCTCCCCCGGCGAAGGCCTCCAGGCAGCCGGTGTTGCCGCAGGCGCAGATCGGGCCGGTCTCCTCGACGCGGATGTGGCCGATGTCCCCGGCGCAGCCGTCGACCCCGCGGTAGACCCGGCCGTCGACGACCAGGCCGCAGCCGATGCCCGTACCGATCTTGACGAACAGGAAGTCCCGGGAGCTGCGGGCGACCCCGGCGTGCAGCTCGCCGGCGGCCATCACGTTCACGTCGTTGTCGAGCAGCGCCGGGCAGCCCAGGGCGCGGCTGACGACGTCGCGCACCGGGTAGCCGTCCCAGCCCGGCATGATCGGCGGCGACACCGAGATCCCGCGGTCGAAGTCGACCGGACCGGGCACGCCGATCCCGGCGCCGACCGGGCGCTCGACGCCGATCTCGGCCAGCAGCTCCCGGGCCAGCGCGACCGCGCACTCCAGGACGCCCTCGGGCCCCTCGCGCACGTCGGAGGCGCAGGAGCGCTGGGCGCGGACGGCCAGCCGGCCGTCGGTCAGCCCGACCGTCATCCCGGTGGCCCCGATCGAGATACCGACGAAGACGAGGTCGGGGTGCAGGTCGACGATGGTGGAACGGCGACCGCCGCGTGAGGCCGCCGGCCCCACCTCGTGCACCAGCCCGAGCTCGCCGAGTCGGCCGACCTCGACGGCGATCGTGGTCCGTGAGACCTCGAGGGAGTCGGCGAGCTGGGTGCGCGAGAGCGGGCCGTCGTCACGCAGCCGCGTCAGCAGCCGCGCCTGGATGGCGCTCTCCGCGCGGCCCGTCAGCGGGTGCCGCGGCCGCCCCTCGCCCTGCGCGTCTTGCCCGTCCTCGGTCACGGCCGCGATCCTCGCACGGGTGCGTCCCGCCGGCGCCGCGCCCGACGGAAGGCCGCCGGGGCGGTCAGCACCACCCCGACCACGACGCCGATGACGGTCCCCGCGGTGTTGGTGAGCAGGTCGCGGGCGTCGGGCACCCGACCGGGGATCGAGCGCTGGGCGGTCTCGATCGCCAGCGTCATCGCGATCCCGAACCCGAAGGCGACCCACCAGAACCGGGTGCCGACCAGCAGCAGGAAGAACAGCCCGACCGGCACGAACAGCGCCACGTTGGCCAGCGCCTCGGCGCGGTCGTAGGTCAGCCAGGACAGCTCCTCGACGCGCTGCAACCGGTCGACCACCCGCAGCACCAGGCTCCACTCGTCGCGCTCGGCGAGGTCGGGGGTCAGCGTCAGCCAGGCCACGAAGCCGAGGTAGGCGAAGGTGACCAGGGACAGGAACGGGTGGCGGTGGAACACCCGCCCATCCTGCCGCCCCCCGGCGCTTGCGGGGGCCCGGGCCGCGGAGGAGCATCCCCGGGGTGACCGAGACCACCCGCCTGCTCGCCCTCCCCGACGGACGCGACCTCGAGGTCCTCGACGGCGGGGACCCCGACGGACGGGTGCTGGTGCTGCACGGCGGCCAGCCGTCGGCGGCCGTCCGGTCCCCGCTGCTCGACGGCGCCGCACGCGACGCGGGCCTGCGGCTGCTGACCACGTCGAGGCCGGGGTACGGCGCCTCCTCACCGCGCCCGGGCACCTACCGCGTCCGCGACGACGTGGACGACGTGGAGGCGCTGCTGGACGACGTCGGGGCGGCCGAGTTCGTGACCCTGGGCTGGTCCGGCGGGGGCCCGCGGGCGCTGGCCTGCGCCGCCCTGCTGCCCGAGCGCTGCCGCGCGGCGACGTCGCTGGCCGGGGTGGCGCCGCACGACGCGGCCGGGCTGGACTGGTCGGCCGGGATGGCGCCCGAGAACGTGGCCGAGTTCGGCGCCGCCGAGCAGGGACGGGAGGCGTACGAGGCCTACCTGGTCGCCGAGCTCCTGCCGGTGCTCCGGACCGGCACCGACGAGCTCGCGGCGGCGCTGGGCGGGCTGGTGCCGCCGGTCGACCGGCGGGCGATGACCGACGGGATGGCGCCCTGGATGGCCGAGACGTTCAGCCGGGCCGGCGCGCAGGGCGTTCGGGGCGTCCGCGACGACGGGCTGGCGATCGTCGCCCCGTGGGGCTTCGACCTGGCCCGGATCACGGTCCCGACCGCGGTCTGGCAGGGCACGGAGGACGCGATGGTCCCGGTGGCCCACGGCCGCTGGCTGGCCGAGCACGTCCCCGGCACCACCGCCCACCTGCTCGACGGCGAGGGCCACCTCAGCCTGGTGACCCGGGTCGGGGAGATGCTGGTCGAGCTGAGGGAGCTGGCCGGCTGGTGACGCCGGCCGGCCCCTCGCCTACCCCGCGGTGGTGACGGCGTACTCCGCCAGCTCGCCGGCCAGGCCGCCGTGCGCGCGCCCGCGCAGCAGGGTGCCGTCGGCGGTGTGCTCGAGCTCGTCGATCTCGCCGTTCTGGTGGATCTTGTTGAGCAGGTCCCCGCGCTCGTACGGCAGCAGGACCTCGAACGGCTCGGTCGGGTGCGGCAGCTCGGCCTCGACGGCCGCGCGGACCGCGTCGATGCCCTCGCCGGTGTGGGCACTGACCACGACGGCGTGCGGCTCGCGCTGCAGCAGCCGGGCCAGGACCATCGGGTCGGCCAGGTCGGCCTTGTTGATGACGACCAGCTCGGGCACCTTGTCGGCGTCGATCTCGGCGAAGACCTCGCGGACCGCGGTGAGCTGGCCCTCGGGGTCGGGGTGCGAGCCGTCGACCACGTGCAGGACGAGGTCGGCGTCGGCGACCTCCTCGAGCGTCGAGCGGAAGGCCTCGACGAGCTGGTGCGGGAGGTGCCGCACGAAGCCGACCGTGTCGCTCATCGTGTAGACGCGACCGTCGGTCGTGGTCGTCTTGCGGGTGGTCGGGTCCAGGGTCGCGAACAGCGCGTCCTCGACCAGCACCCCGGCGTCGGTGAGCCGGTTCAGCAGCGACGACTTGCCGGCGTTGGTGTAGCCGGCGATGACCACGGCCGGCACCTGCCGGTCGCTGCGCTGGGAGCGCTTGGTGTCGCGGGTGCCGCGCATGTCGGCCAGCTCGCGGCGCAGCTTGGCGATCTTGGTGTTGATCCGTCGCCGGTCGGTCTCGATCTTGGTCTCACCGGGACCACGGCTGCCGATCCCCGCACCCGCGGCGACCCGCCCACCGGCCTGGCGGGACAGGTTGCCACCCCAGCCGCGCAGGCGCTGCTTCATGTAGCTCAGCTGGGCCAGCTCGACCTGGGCCTTGCCCTCGCGGCTCTTGGCGTGCTGGCTGAAGATGTCGAGGATCAGCGCGGTCCGGTCGACGACCTTGACCTTCAGCTTGTCCTCCAGGTTGCGCAGCTGGCTGGGCGCCAGGTCCCCGTCGCAGACGACGGTGTCCGCGCCGGTCGCCAGGACGATCTCGGCCAGGCCTTCGACCTTGCCGCGCCCGATGTAGGTCGCGGGGTCGGGGTTCTGCCGGCGCTGGTAGATCGCCTCCAGCACCTCGGAGCCGGCCGTCTCGGCCAGCAGCGCCAGCTCGGCCATCGAGTTCTCGGCGTCCTCGACGCGCCCCCCGGTCCACACCCCGACCAGCACGACGCGCTCCAGGCGCAGCTGGCGGTACTCGACCTCGGTGATGTCCTCGAGCTCGGTGCGCAGGCTCGCGACCCGGCGCAGCTCGTGGCGCTCGACCAGGTCGAGGTCCCCGGTGGAGTACCCGGGCCTGCTCCGGTCGGCCTTCGGGATGGCGGTCGGCGGACCGCTGCCGTCGGTCGCGTCGGTGTCGTCGGCGTACCCCGACTCGAAGTCCCCGTCCTGGTCGTCCCAGGTCGTGGTGGCGTCGAGCTCGGCGTCGAGGGTAAAGTCGTGAGCGTGGGTCATATACCTCCAGGTTAGTTCTGACAGAACGCAGGGACCAGCGGGTTTACTCCCGCGCGGCGTCAACCCCCGCCCGAGCCCGCGTGGCACGTCTGTGGGGCGACACGCCGGCGGCGACCACACAGACGTACCGCGGCGTGCGTGCCGCACGACCCTGTCGCCTGCGGCCGCGGGTGACCGCCTCGGGCACGATGACCCCGTGACCGCACCCCCCGTCGTACGCCTCTCCCCCGACGGCCGCGAGCTCGACGGCCTGCTGCCGTCCGCGATCCGGCTGCTCGGCGTCAGCGGGTCGCCCGGCGCCGGGAAGTCGACCCTCGCCGCAGCCCTGGCGACGCGGCTCGGTGGACGGGTGGTGCCGATGGACGGCTTCCACTACGCCGACGTCGAGCTGCGTCGGCGCGGGCTGCTGGCGCGCAAGGGGGCGCCGGAGACCTTCGACGCCGAGGGGTACGCCGCCCTGCTCGGCCGCGTCCGGGCGCGTCGGGCCGGCGAGGCGCCGGTCGTCGCGCCGGCGTTCGAGCGCGACCTGGAGCAGCCGCTCGCCGGAGCGGTCGCGGTGCCGGACGAGGCGCACCAGGAGACCGGGCTGGTGGTCACCGAGGGCAACTACCTGCTGCTCGACGAGCCCCGCTGGGCCGCCGTACGCAC
>JBBSKO010000149.1:0-5984 GCA_038256225.1 Propionibacteriales bacterium
CGTGCGCTCCTACGCCCTGTCCCTGCTCGGCGGCGTCCTGCTCGTCGTCCTCGCGCTGCTGGCGGTGAACCTCGGATGAACCTGCCCCTCCTGACCCTGCTCTGCGCCGTGCCCCTCGTGGGTGCGGTCGTGGTCGCCTTCCTGCCCTCGCGGCTGGCCCGGCCGGTCGGCCTGGCCGTCTCGCTGCTGACGCTGGCCGTCGCGGCCGTCGTCGCGATCGACTACAGCCCCGGCGGTGGTTACCAGCACACCGAGAGCTACTCCTGGATCCCGTCGTTCGGGGTGACCTACTCGCTCGGCGTCGACGGCCTCGGGCTGCTGATGGTGCTGCTCACCGCCGTGCTGGTGCCGATCGTGCTGGTCGCCGCCTGGCGCGACGCCGACGGCGCCGACCAGGGCAGCCCGCGGGCGTTCTTCGCCTGGGCGCTGGCCCTCGAGGGCCTCTCGCTGCTGGTCTTCACCGCCACCGACGTCTTCCTGTTCTACGTCGTCTTCGAGGCCACGCTGATCCCGGCGTACTTCCTGGTCGGTGGCTTCGGCCGTCGCGGACGCGGTGCCGCGGCCTCGAAGTTCCTGCTGTTCCAGCTCGGCGGCGGCCTGGTGCTGCTCGGCGCGGTGATCGGTCTGTACGTCGTCTCGGCCCAGCAGGGCACCCCGTCCTACCTGCTCTCGGACCTCGTCGAGCTCGACCTCGACTCCACCGCCGGCCGCTGGCTGTTCGTCGGCTTCTTCATCGCCTTCGCGATCAAGGCGCCGCTGTTCCCGGTGCACACCTGGCTGGCCGACACCACCGAGAAGGCCACCCCGGCCACCAGCGTGCTGCTGGTCTGCGTGCTCGACAAGATCGGCACCTTCGGGATGCTGCGGTTCTGCCTCGGGATCTTCCCCGAGGCCTCGGACTGGGCGACCCCGGTCGTGATGGTGCTGGCGCTGATCTCGATCGTGTACGGCGCGCTGCTGGCCATCGGGCAGGACGACGTGATGCGCCTGATCGGGCTCACCTCGCTGTCGCACTTCGGCTTCATCGTGCTCGGCATCTTCGCCACCTCCACCCAGGGCATCTCCGGCTCGGTGCTCTACATGGTCAACCACGGTGTCGCCACCGCTGCGCTGTTCCTGCTGGCGGGCTTCCTGGTCCACCGCAGCGGCACGGCCTCGATCCGCGAGATGGGCGGCCTGGAGAAGGTCACCCCGGTGCTCGCCGGGCTGTTCCTGGTCGCCGGCCTGGCCACCGCCGGGCTGCCGGGCCTGAGCCAGTTCGTCTCCGAGATCCTGGTCCTCGTCTCCGCCTTCGACTACGCCCCCTGGGCGGGCGCGGTGGCGGTGAGCGGGATCGTGCTGGCCGCGATCTACGTGCTGTGGCTCTACCAGCGGGTGATGACCGGGCCCACGCCCGAGCACCTCGTCGCCACGATGGAGACGACCCGCGCCGCCCGCAAGGGCGGGCGCCACGACCTCGGTGCCCGCGAGCTGGGTGCCGTCGTGCCGCTGATGGTCGCGCTGGTCGCCTTCGGGTTCTACCCGCAGCCGCTGCTCGACCTGGCCAACCCGTACGCCGAGCAGCTCCAGCAGCAGATCGGCATCACCGACCAGGACCCGTACGTCCCGGCCGCCGCGCCCGAGGAAGGTGAGTGAGCATGGAGTTCACCGAACCCACGCTGAACTACGTCGAGCTCTCCCCGATGCTCGTGGTCCTCGGCGTCGCCTGCCTCGGCGTGCTGGTCGAGGCGTTCACCCCGCGCCGGCTGCGGCACGTCGCCCAGGTCTCGCTGGCCTCGGTCGGCCTGGTCGCCGCCCTCGCCCTCGTGCTCTACGTCGGCGCCGGTCTCGAGAGCGTCGGCGACGGCGCCGCGCTCGGCCTCTTCGCGGGCGCCGGCACGGTCGTCGTCGACGGCCCGTCGGTGTTCCTGTGGGGCCTGATCCTGGTCTTCGCGATCGCCGGCGTCGCCCTGTTCAGCGAGCGCCGGCTGGAGGACGGGGTCTCGGCCTTCGCCGCCCAGGCCGCCGCCATGCCCGGCACGGAGGCCGAGCGGGAGGCCTCGACTCGCGGGCTGGACCACACCGAGGTCTACCCCCTGCTGATGTTCGCCGTCGGCGGGATGATGCTCTTCCCGGCCTCGGGCGACCTGCTCACGATGTTCGTCGCCCTCGAGGTCCTCTCACTCCCGCTCTACCTGCTCTGCGGGCTGGCCCGGCGCCGGCGCCTGCTGAGCCAGGAGGCGGCGATGAAGTACTTCCTGCTCGGCGCCTTCTCCTCCGGCTTCTTCCTCTACGGCGCGGCCATGGTCTACGGCTTCGCGGGCTCGATGGAGCTCGGTGCGATCTCGGAGGCGGTGGCCAACGACACCGAGAACGGCGTGCTGCTCGCGCTCGGCATCGGCCTGCTCGCCGTGGGCCTGCTGTTCAAGGTCGGCGCGGCACCGTTCCACAGTTGGACGCCCGACGTCTACCAGGGCGCCCCGACCGCGGTGACCGCGTTCATGGCCGCCGCCACCAAGGTGGCCGCCTTCGGGGCGCTGCTCCGCCTGTTCTACGTCGCCTTCGGCTCCGACCGCTGGTCGTGGGAGCCGATGATGTGGATCATCGCGATCCTCACCATGCTGGTCGGCTCGGTCCTGGCGGTCGTGCAGACCGACGTCAAGCGGATCCTGGCCTACTCCTCGGTCGCCCACACCGGGTTCCTGCTGACCGGGCTGCTCGGCCTGCAGTCCTCCGGCGCGCTGGCGGAGGGCCAGGTCACCTCCCTGCAGGCGGTGCTGTTCTACCTGGCCACCTACGGCTTCGCCACGATCGGCGCGTTCGCCGTCGTCACGGTCGTGCGTGACGCGAGCGGCGAGGCCGGCGCCCTCGACGCCTGGGAGGGGCTCGGTCGACGCTCCCCGCTGACCGCCGGCGTCTTCGCCTTCTTCCTGCTCTCGATGGCCGGCATCCCGCTGACCGCCGGGTTCGTCGGCAAGTGGGCGGTCTTCACCGTCGCGCTGGCCGCCGGGGCCTGGCCGGTCGTGCTGGTCGCGATCGCCTCCAGCGTGATCGCGGTGTTCTTCTACATCCGGATGATCCGGGTGATGTTCTTCGTCGGCGACGACGAGCCCGTGGAGCGCGACGCGGTCGGCGCCGGCGCCGACACCGGGGCCCGTACGGGCTCCACCGCGCTCGAGGTGCACGGCTCGACCACCCTGCTGACCCGGGAGAAGGCCGGCGTCACCACCGCCTCGACCGCCACCGTGGCCACGATCGCGCTCTGCGCCCTGGTCACCCTGGCACTCGGCGTGGCACCGGGCCCGCTGCTCGAGCTCGCGGCAGGCGTGGGAGGCTTCCTGCGGTGACCACCCCGCAGACCGACCTCGCGCTGCCCGTCGGCGACGCCGACCTCGCCCGCCGGCTCCAGGAGCGGATGGCGCGGGTCGAGGAGTCCCTGGCCGGGCACGTCGTGGGTCGCTCGCAGTTCGTCACGGACGCCGCACGACACCTGCTGGAGGCCGGAGGCAAGCGGTTCCGGCCGCTGCTGGTGCTGCTCGCGGCCGAGGCCGGCGAGGACCCCGGCAACGTCGACGTCGAGGTCGCGGCCTGCGTCGTGGAGATCACCCACCTCGGCTCGCTCTACCACGACGACGTCATGGACGAGGCCGCCCTGCGTCGCGGTGCCGACTCGGCCAACGCCCGCTACGACAACCTCGTGGCCATCCTGACCGGGGACTTCCTCTTCGCCCGGTCCTCCGAGCTCACCTCGCGCCTCGGCCGCGACGCCGTGCGGATCCAGGCCGAGACCTTCACCCGGCTGGTCGAGGGCCAGATCCTGGAGACCGTGCCCCCGGGCCCGGGGGAGGACCCGCTCGCGCACTACCTCGAGGTCGTCGCAGGCAAGACCGGGTCGCTGATCGCGACCTCGGCGCGGTACGGCGCGCGCTTCTCCCACGCCCCCGCGGAGGTCGAGGAGGCGCTCGCGGCGTACGGGGAGATCGTCGGGTCCGCCTTCCAGCTCTCCGACGACATCCTCGACGTCGCCTCGGAGTCCGGGGAGTCCGGCAAGACGCCGGGCACCGACCTGCGCGAGGGCGTCCCGACGCTCCCGGTGCTGATGGCGCTGGCCTCCGGCGACCCCGCCGACGCCCGGCTGCACGAGCTGCTGCGGGGTGACCTGTCCGCCGACGGCCCGCACGCGGAGGCCCTCGCCCTGCTGCGCGCGCACCCGGCCATGGAGCAGGCCCGGCGCTACGTCGTCGCCCGCGCCGACGAGGCCAAGGCGCTGCTGACCGTCCTGCCCGAGGGTCCGGTCCGCTCCGCCCTCGAGGCGTTCGCCGACGTGGTCGCGGTCCGCTCGACCTAGACGGTCGCGTCGCGGACGTCGTCCCGACGCGCCACGAGCACCTCCCGGCGGTGGCGCAGGCTCTCGACGGTGAAGACCGCGAGGGCGAGCCAGACCAGCGCGAAGCCGGCCCAGCGGCCCGGGGGCATGTCCTCGCCGACGACGAGCACGCCGACCGCGAACTGCAGGACCGGTGTGAGGTACTGCAGCAGCCCCAGGCTCACCATCGGGATCCGGGTGGCGGCGGCCGAGAAGCAGATCAGCGGCACGGCCGTGACCAGGCCGGCCGACGCCAGCAGCAGCGCGTGGGTGACACCCTCCGTCGTGAAGGTCCCGGCCCCGGTCGCGCCGAGCCACACCAGGTAACCCACGGCCAGCGGCGAGACGACGGCGGTCTCGAACGCGAGACTCTCGACCGCGCCGACGTCGGCCCGCTTCTTGGCCAGGCCGTAGGTGCCGAACGACACCGCCAGCGCGAGCGCGACCCACGGCGGGCGACCGTAGTCCCACGTCAGCACGGCCACCGCGACGCCGCCGACGCCGACCGCGACCCACTGGCCGGGGCGAAGCCGCTCCCGGAGCAGGAGCACCCCGATCAGCACCGTCACCAGCGGGTTCACGAAGTAGCCCAGGGACGTCTCGACCACGCGCCCGGCGTTCACGCCGTAGATGAAGACCGCCCAGTTGACGGTGATGGTGAGGGCGGCGACGACCAGCAGGTTCCGGGTCCGGGGGTCGGCGGCGATCGCGCGCAGGGCGGAGATCTTGCCCAGCAGCGCCACCAGCAGCAGCATCGTGACCAGGGACCAGACCATCCGGTGGGCCAGGATCTCCAGCGCCCCGGCCGGGCGGAGCAGTGGGAAGAACAGGGGGAACGCGCCCCACAGGCCGTACGCCGCGACGCCGAGGAGCAGCCCGTCGCGGTGCCCGTCCCGCGGCCGGTGCTCCCTCACCGGTCCAACGTAAGGCCGGTCTTCGGTCCCCCCGGGGGCGGGGCCGCGTTATGGTCCGGACGGTCGTGCCCCGCCGTGGCCGGCTACGACCGTCCACCCCCGAGGAGAACCCCCATGTCCCTGCGCCAGACCCTGGGCCGCGCCGTCGGTGCCGCCCTCACCGTCGCCCTGATGGGCGTGGCCGTGCCCGCCACGGCTGCACCTGCACCCGCGCACGAGGGCCGCTCGGTCCCCGTGGCCGTCAGCGCGAAGGTCGGCGCCGCGGCGGCCGAGAAGTCGTTCCGCACCATCACGCTCGACGGCGAGCAGGTCAAGCCGGGCAGGTTCCGCATCATGGGCGAGGTCTCGCCGGCCTACCCCGGGCGCCTGATCTTCGTGGACCGGAAGCTCGGACGCGGTGTCTTCAAGCCGTACAAGAAGCTGACGACGACGAAGCGCAGCACGTACGGCACCTCGGTCGCCCCCCGCAAGGACCTCGGCAAGGTGGTCTACCGGGTCAGGACCAAGGAGACGCCCGCCTACGCGGAGTCCTTCGGCGACCACATCTACGTGATCCGCACCAGGCGCGGCTGAGCGCTCAGACCACCGTCCAGGTGTCGCCGCCCCCGATGAGGGCGGCCAGGCGATCTGCCTGGTCGCCCGGGGCGGCGTCCCGGGCGGTGCTGAGCTGGGCGCGCGCCTGGTCGTCGTAGGTCGGGCGGTCGACCTGGCGGAAGATCCCGATC
>JBBSKO010000150.1:0-5966 GCA_038256225.1 Propionibacteriales bacterium
GACCTCCCCCCGGGCCGAGACGAGGATCGAGCCGAAGGGCTCGTCCCCCTGGTCGACGGCCTGCGCGGCCAGCGCCACGCAACGCTCCAGGTGGGCCAGGTCCTGCTCGCTGATGCTCATGACCCCCATCCTGGACCGGCCGCGGGGGGTGGCCCGCACCGACCGGCGCGCGAGACTGGCCCGGTGACCGTCTACATCGCGTGGAGCAGCGTCGACCTGCCGGCGGACGAGCCCGGCCCGTGGCGCGAGGTGCGGCCCGCGGCTCCCGGGCTGGGCTTCGTCGACAGCGACGACACCCTCTCCCGCGTGTTCCACGAGCTGAAGTGGTCGCTGCCCGACGACGCCTCCCTGGTCGTCGCGCCGCTCGCCGCGGCCCCCAAGCTGAAGCACCTGCGGCCCGGCACACAGACCTGGCTGCGCGCCCGGCTGCCGTCAGGCTGAGCCCGGGTCGTCGGCGCCCTCGGCGCCGTCGGCGTGCTCGCGGGCGCAGGCCAGCACCGCCTCGAGGTCGAGGCCGTACGTCGGCCCGCCGCCCCCGGCGTACCCCTGGACCGCGGCGGACCCGCGGTCGAGCAGCCGCAGCCCGCCGGCGGTGTTGCCGCGGGCCAGGTGGGTGATCCCGACGCAGAGCTGGGCCAGCCCCTGCCACAGCGGGCGCTCCCCCTCGGGGCCGTCCTTCCACCGCGCCTCCAGCACCTCGTGCGCGGAGAAGGGCCGGCCCTCGTCGAGCAGCGCGCGGGCGGAGGCCACGGTCTCATACGGCGGGAGCGGCTCCTCGGAGACCGGCTCGACGCCGACCTCGCCGTAGGCGAGAGGACGCCCGAGCGCGTCGCGCGGGCGGGCCTGACGGGGCCGACCCTCGGGGTCGCGGTCGCGGTTGGTGGCCATCACGCCATCGTAGGCACCGGTGCCGGACCGGCGGCCGGCGCGACCTCCTGTCACCCCTCCATCAGCCACCGACGCGGGCGACCCGTGGTTGAGTGAGGTCACCCGGTGCTCCCCTGGGCAGTTCCGAGCGACCCCCGCCACCGCCCCGTGACGAGCGGTCGCCGCACCCCGTCCCGGCAGGAGCCCCGTCACCTTGAACTCCACCCACCGTTTCTCCCGGACCGCTGTCCTGGCCGTCGAGCGGGTCGAGGCGCCCGGGGTCGTCACCTCCGCCGAGCTGGACACCCGGCTGAGCGACGTCTACCGCAGCACCCGGATGCGCCCCGGCCTCCTCGAGGGCCTGGTCGGCATCCGTGAACGCCGCCGGTGGTCCGAGGACCAGACGTTGGTCGACGGTGCCGTCGCGGCCGGGCAGGCCGCCCTGGACGCGGCCGGGATCGCCGCCGCCGACGTCGACCTCCTCGTCAACACCTCGCTCAGCCGCCGCTGGCTCGAGCCGTCGACGGCCGTCGTCATCCACGACGCCCTCGGCCTCCCGCCCTCGGCCCAGAGCTTCGACGTCACCAACGCCTGCCTCGGCTTCGTCAACGGCATCGAGATCGCCGGCGCGATGATCGACGCCGGCCTGGTCCGCCACGCGCTGGTCGTCGACGCCGAGGACTCGCTGCCGGTCCAGGAGTCGACCATCGCCCGGCTGTCCGAGGACGGTGTGACGTCGAAGGACGTGATGTCGCAGTTCGCCGCCCTCACCCTGGGGTCCGGCGCCGCCGGCATGGTGCTCGGGCGGGCCGACGAGCACCCCGAGGGCCACCGGGTGGTGGCCGCGGTCAGCCGTGCCGCGACCCAGCACCACGAGCTCTGCGTGGGCGACAACGACACGATGATCACCGACCTCAAGGGCCTGCTCGACGCCGGCCTCGAGCTCTCCTCCGGCCTGTGGGCCGAGGCGGCCCCCGAGTTCGGCTGGGACGCCGGGATGGACCGCTACGTCCTGCACCAGGTCTCCCAGGTCCACACCGAGGCGATCTGCGAACGGCTCGGGATCGACCCCGACAAGGTGCCCCGCACCTTCCCCGAGCACGGCAACATCGGCCCGGCCTCGGTCCCGTTCACCCTGGCCACCCACAGCGCCGACCTCGCGACCGGCGACCGGGTCCTGCTGATGGGCATCGGCTCCGGCCTGAACGCGTGCTGCCTGGAGATCCAGTGGTGACGCGGACCGCCCCGGGCACCGCGGACGCCACCGGACCCTCGCGCTCCCCCGTGCCCCACGACCTCCCCGGTCTCGACCCGTCCTGGTCGCGCACCGCCACCGTCCAGGACGCCGACGGCGTCCCCCGCACCTGGCACTACCTCGACAACGGCGTCGAGCCGGTGCACGGCACGGTGCTGTGCGTGCACGGCAACCCCACCTGGTCCTACCTGTGGCGCGGGATGCTCGCCGCCGCCCCGCCCGGGTGGCGCGTGGTCGCCCCCGACCAGCTCGGGATGGGGTACTCCGCTCGGACCGAGCAGCCGCGGACCGTCGAGCAGCGCGTCGCCGACCTCGGCACCCTGACCTCCGCCCTCGGCATCGACGGCCCGGTCGTCACCCTCGGCCACGACTGGGGTGGCGCGATCTCGCTCGGCTGGGCGCAGGCCCACCGCGACCAGCTGCGCGGCGTCGTCACCGGCAACACCGCCGTGGCGCAGCCCCCCGGCGACGTCGGGCCGCCGCTGATCCGGCTCGCCCACCTGCCCGGCGTCCGGCCCTTCGGCTGCGTGGCCACCCCGATCTTCGTGCGCGCCACCTCCCAGCTCTCGCGGCCGGCGCTGCCCCGCGAGGTCCGCGACGCGCTCGCGCTGCCGTACGTCGGTGCCGCGCGCCGCACCGCCGTCGGGGACTTCGTCGCCGACATCCCGTTCGCCGAGGGCCACCCCTCCTTCCCGTTCATCGACGCCCTGGCCGAGGGCGTGCGCACCCTCGACGTCCCCGCGCTGCTCTTCTGGGGACCCCGCGACCCCGTCTTCGGCGAGCGCTACCTGGCCGACCTGCTGGACCGGCTCCCCCAGGCCCAGGTGCACCGCTACGAGGGCGCCTCGCACCTGGTCACCGAGGACGCGCCCCAGTACGCCGAGCTCGTCGCGGCGTGGCTGACCGACCTCGACGCGGCCCCTGGGGACCCCGGACCCGACCCCGCGGTGGCCCCCTCCGACGGCCCGCCGGACCGGCTCTGGTCGGTCCTGGAGCGCCGCGCGGAGGACCGCTCGCCCGCGATCGCCGCGCACGGCACCGTCGTCAGCTGGGCGGCGCTCTCGCACCGGGTCTCCGAGCTGGCCGCGGGGATGGCCGCCACCGGAGTCCGACCCGGCGACCGGATCGGCGTCCTCGTCGAGCCCTCGGCCGACCTCACCTCGGTCGTCTACGCCGCCTGGCGCGCCGGCGCGGTCGTCGTGGTCGCCGACAAGGGCCTCGGCTTCACCGGCATGCGACGCGCGCTGCGCGGCGCGTCGCTGGACCACGTCGTGGGTGGTCGCACCGGCCTGGCCGCCGCTGCCGCGATGGGGCTGCCGGGCTCCCGGATCGCCGTGGACGCCGGGCCCCCGGCCGTACGCCGCCTGCTCGGCGCCGAGCACGACCTCGACGAGCTGGCCCGGATCGGGCGGGGCACCGTGCTGCCTCCCGAGCCCGACCTCGACGCCGACTGCGCGGTCCTCTTCACCTCGGGTGCGACCGGGCCGGCCAAGGGTGTGGCCTACCGGCACCGCCAGGCCGCGGCCCAGGTCGCCCTGGTCCGGGCGACCTACGACCTCCGCCCGGAGGATGCGTTCGTCGCCGCGTTCGCACCGTTCTCGCTGCTCGGTCCCGCCCTGGGCCTGGCGTCCTCGCTGCCGGACATCGACGTGACCGCCCCGGACACCCTGACCGCGCCGCTGCTGGCCGACGCCGCGGCCGCGGTGGGGGCCACCGTGGTGTTCGCCTCCCCGGCCGCGCTGCGCCGTGTCGTCGCGACCGGCGACCAGGTCAGCGCCGCGCAGCGGGAGACGCTCGGTCGGGTCCGGCTGCTGATGTCGGCCGGCGCGCCCGTGCCGTCCGCCCTGCTCCGCTCGGTCGGCGAGATCCTGCCGGCCGCGAGCCTGCACACGCCGTACGGCATGACCGAGGCCCTGCCGGTCACGGACGTCTCGCTGGAGGAGATCACCGCCGCCGGCACCGGGGAGGGCGTCTGCGTCGGCCGACCCCTGGCCGGGGTCGCCGTCGGGATCGTCCCGCTCACCGGCCCCGACCTCGGGCCCGACGGGTCCGGACCGGTCACCGACGCCGGGGTCACCGGCGAGATCTGCGTGCGCGCCGCGCACGTCAAGGACCGGTACGACGCGCTGTGGATGACCCAGCGTGCCTCGGCCCGGCACCCCGGCTGGCACCGCACCGGCGACGTCGGGCACCTCGACGACGAGGGCCGGCTGTGGGTGGAGGGCCGCTCGGCCCACCTGATCAGCACCGCGGACGGGCTGGTCACGCCCGTCGGCCCCGAGCAGCGCCTGGAGGCCCTGCCCGCGGTGCACGCCGCCGGGCTCGTCGGCATCGGCCCGGAGGGCGCGCAGGTGCTCGCCGCCGTGGTCGTGCCAGCGACGGACGGGCCGTCCGCCCCGGCACCGCGCCGGCGCGGGGGCTCGCTGGGCCTGCGGCTCGCGGACCACGACCTCGCGCAGGCCGTGCGCGGCGCGGCCGGCGTCCCGGTGGCCGCGGTGCTGCACGCGGACCGGCTGCCGCTGGACATCCGGCACGCCTCCAAGGTCGACCGGACCGAGCTGGCCCGACAGGCCTCCGCCGTCCTCGCCGGGCGCGGGTGAGCCGGGCGTGAGGGTCCTGGTGACCGGCGCCTCCGGTCTCCTCGGCCGGACCACGGCGACGGCCCTGGCCGCCCGCGGCGACGACGTCACCGTGCTCCAGCGCCGACCGTCCAGCACCGGCTGTCGCGAGGTGCTCGGCGACGTCGCCGACGCCGTGGCGGTCGAGAAGGCGGCGCGGGGCCAGGAGGTGGTGCTGCACCTGGCGGCCAAGGTCGACGTCGTCGGCCCCCTGGTCGAGTACGAGCGTGCCAACGTCGCGGGCACCCGTACCGTGCTCGCGGCCGCCCGCCGTGCCGGAGCCGGCCGCTTCGTGCACGTGTCCTCCCCCTCGGTCGCCCACGCGGGCCGACCGCTGGTCGGGGCACCGGCCGACCCGGCGGACCCGGAGCACGCGCGGGGGCACTACGCGGCGACGAAGGCGGCCGCCGAGCGGCTGGTGCTGGCCGCGGACTCCCCCGACCTCGCGGTCCTCGCCGTCCGCCCGCACTTGGTGTGGGGGCCCGGCGACACCCAGCTGGTCGCACGCCTCGTCGACCGCGCCCGGTCCGGCCGCCTCCCCCTGCTCGGCCCGGCCACGGCGCTGATCGACACCACCTACGTCACCGACGCCGCCGACGCGCTGGTGGCCGCGGTCGACGCCTGCGGCCCCAGGGCCCACGGCGAGCCGCTGGTGGTCAGCGGCGGCGAGCCCCGCCCGGTCGGCGAGGTCCTGGAACGGGTGTGCCTGGCCGCCGGCGTGCCCCCGCCGCGACGCCGGCTGCCCGTCCCGCTCGGGCTGGGCGCCGGCACCGTCGTCGACGCCCTGTGGGCCGCGACCGGCCGCCGGGACCAGCCGCCGCTGACCCGGTTCCTGGTCGAGCAGCTCTCCACGGCGCACTGGTTCGACCAGCGCCGCACCCGCACCCTCCTCGGCTGGGCCCCCGCCGTGGGCCTGGAGGAGGGCTTCGCCAGGCTCGGACGCTGGTATGCCGCAGGCTGCCCGGTCGTCTGAGCCGGGGCCGTGGCGCAACGGGCCCGAGGTCCTAGGACCGACGGCCCTGGCCAGGCAACCGGACCAGCACGACGATCGTCGGATGAGCTCCCCCGTCGACCCCCGCCCGACTGGCCCTCACCGCCGGTGACCAGCGGCACGGAGCCCCTGCCCCAGCAGGTCGAGCGCTGGCGCCTACTCGTCGACCACCTGCCGGCGCTCGTCGCCTACTGGGACCGCGACCTGCGCAACGTGGTCTGCAACGCCGCCTACC
>JBBSKO010000151.1:0-5923 GCA_038256225.1 Propionibacteriales bacterium
GGGGGTGCGCGGGGCGGGTGGGAGACTGGGGGCATGTTGCGCTGGCTGACCGCGGGTGAGTCCCACGGCCCCTCCCTCGTCGCGATCCTCGAAGGTCTGCCCGCCCACGTGGCGGTGACCAGCGAGGACGTCGCCGACGCCCTGGCCCGTCGTCGCCTGGGCTACGGCCGCGGCGCCCGGATGAAGTTCGAGCAGGACCAGGTCACGATCACCGGGGGAGTGCGCCACGGGCTCACCCAGGGCGGGCCGGTCGCGATCGAGGTCGGCAACACCGAGTGGCCCAAGTGGGAGCAGGTGATGTCGGCGGACCCCGTGCCGGCCGAGACGCTCGAGGGGCTCGGCCGCAACGCGCCGCTGACCCGCCCGCGCCCTGGGCACGCCGACCTCGCCGGCATGCAGAAGTACGACTTCGAGGACGCCCGACCGGTGCTGGAGCGGGCCTCGGCCCGCGAGACCGCAGCCCGGGTCGCGCTCGGCTGCGTCGCGACGTCCTTCCTCCAGCAGGCCACCGGCGCCCGCGTGGTCTCCCACGTCGTCGAGCTCGGCGGCGTCCCGGCCCCGGCCGGGTCGGTGCCGGAGCCCGACGACGTCGAGCGACTCGACGCCGACCCGGTGCGCTGCCTGGACCCCGAGGCGTCGGCCGCGATGGTCGCTCGCGTCGACCAGGCCCACAAGGACGGCGACACCCTGGGCGGCGTCGTCGAGGTCGTCGTGCACGGCCTCCCGCCGGGCCTCGGGTCGTACGTCCACTGGGACCGCCGACTCGACTCCCGTCTGGCCGGCGCCCTGATGGGGATCCAGGCGATCAAGGGCGTCGAGGTCGGCGACGGTTTCGTCACCGCGGCCACGCCCGGCTCGCAGGCCCACGACGAGATCGTCACCGGCCCCGACGGCATCCGCCGCTCGACCGGTCGCTCCGGCGGCACCGAGGGCGGGATGACCACCGGCGAGGTGCTGCGCGTCCGCGCGGCGATGAAGCCGATCGCCACCGTCCCGCGCGCCCTGCGCACCGTCGACGTCGCCACCGGCGAGGAGACCCGCGCGCACCACCAGCGCTCGGACGTCTGCGCCGTGCCGGCCGCCGGCATCGTCGCCGAGGCGATGGTGGCGCTGGTCCTGGCCGACGCCGTCATCGAGAAGTTCGGCGGCGACGCCGTGCACGAGACCCGCCGCAACGTGCAGTCCTACCTCGAGGCGCTGAGGTACCGGTGACCCGCGCGACGGCCCGGGCACCGCACACGCGCCCCCGCGTGGTGCTGGTCGGCCCGATGGGTGCCGGCAAGACCACCGTCGGCCTGCTGCTCGGCGAGCGGTGGGGCGTCGCGGTCCGCGACACCGACGCCGACGTCGAGGCCACGACCGGCCGCAGCGTCTCCGACGTCTTCGTCGAGGACGGCGAGCAGCACTTCCGCGACCTGGAGCGCAACGCCGTGGCGCTCGCCCTGGCCGAGCACGACGGCGTGCTGTCGCTGGGCGGCGGTTCCGTCGTCGACCCCGGCACCCGCGAGGTGCTCGCCGGGCACCAGGTCGTCTTCCTCCGCGTCGGGCTCACCGACGCCGTGAAGCGGGTCGGTCTCGGCGTCGGCCGGCCGATGCTGCTGGGCAACGTCCGCTCCCGGATCAAGGCGCTGCTCGACGAGCGCACCCCGGTGTACGAGTCCGTGGCCCGCCACGTCGTCGACACCGACGGCCGGACCCCCGAGGAGGTCGCGGCCGAGGTCGACGCCCTGGTCTCCGGGGCCGACGACGGCGCGGCGCGATGAGCGCGCCCGCCCGGACGATCGCGGTGCGCGGCGCGTCGCCGTACGACGTGGTGGTCGGCCGTGACGTCCTGGACCGCGTCGCCGACCTGCTCGGCGACGGCCCGACCCGGGTCGCGCTGCTCTTCGCCGGCGAGCTCGGCGAGCAGGCCCAGGCCCTGGCCGAGCGGCTCGTCGAGCGCTACGACGTGCTCGCCCTCGGTCTGCCCGACGCAGAGCAGGCCAAGACCGCCGCGGTCGCCGCCGACTGCTGGGAGGCGCTGGGCGAGCGCGGGTTCACCCGCTCCGACGCCGTGGTCACCCTCGGCGGCGGCGCCACCACCGACCTCGGCGGCTTCGTCGCGGCGTCCTGGCTGCGCGGGGTGCGCGTCGTGCACGTGCCGAGCACGCTGCTGGGCATGGTCGACGCCGCGGTCGGCGGCAAGACCGGCATCAACACCGCCGCCGGCAAGAACCTGGTGGGCGCCTTCCACGAGCCGGCCGGGGTCGTCTGCGACCTGGCGCTGCTCGACACCCTCCCGCGCGCCGACCTCGTGGCCGGCCTGGCCGAGGTCCTCAAGTGCGGGTTCATCGCCGACCCCGAGATCCTCCGCCTCGTCGAGACCACCGACCCCGCCGACCTCACCCCGACCTCGCCGGTGCTGCGCGAGCTCGTCGAGCGCGCGATCGCGGTCAAGGTCGACGTCGTGGTGGCCGACCTCAAGGAGACCGGCGGTCGCGCCGACCAGCCGGGCCACCCCGGCCGCGAGGCGCTGAACTACGGCCACACCCTGGCCCACGCGATCGAGCGGGCCGAGGGGTACGCCCTGCGCCACGGCGACGCCGTGGCGGTCGGCTGCGTCTTCGTCGCGGAGCTGGCCCGGCGTACCGGCACCATCGACGACGCCCTCGCCGACCGGCACCGCGACCTGCTGGCCCGCGTCGGGCTGCCCGTCGGCTACGCCGGCGCGGACGTCGAGGACCTGCTCGCCGCGATGCGCGTCGACAAGAAGGCCCGCGGTTCCCAGCTGCGGTTCGTCGTCCTCGGCGGGCTCGCCCGCCCGCAGATCCTCGCCGGCCCCGACGAGGCCGACCTGCGCGCGGCGTACGACGTGGTGCGCGGCCTCCAGCCGACCCTGGTCGGCCCCGGCGACCCGCGCTCCGACGACGACCAGGACCCCGGGGACCGGCAGCCGTGAGGGTGCTGGTCCTGAACGGAGCGAACCTCGGCCGGCTCGGGCGCCGCCAGCCCGAGGTCTACGGCACCACGACGCACGCCGAGCTGGCCGAGCGCTGCGTCGGCTGGGGGGCCGGCCTGGGGCTCGAGGTCGAGGTGCGGCAGACCAACCACGAGGGCCTCATGCTCGACTGGCTCGGTACGGCCGCCGACGACCGCACCCCGGTGGTGCTCAACGCTGCCGCGTGGACGCACTACTCCTACGCCCTCTTCGACGCCTGCGCGATGCTCGAGGCGCCGCTGGTCGAGGTGCACCTGTCGGAGCCCCGGCAGCGGCCCGAGGAGTTCCGCCACCACTCGGTGGTGACCCCGCACGCCGCGCTGGTCGTGTCCGGGCAGGGCGTCGAGGGCTACCGCGTGGCGCTCGCCCACCTCGCGAACGGCTAGAGTCGGGTGCTGGCACCCCGCGCCCCGGCCACCGCCGGGACGGCCCGGGTGGTGCCGCACCCCGTCTCCGACCACGAAGGCTGACACGCGCGCATGGCAACGACCAACGACCTGAAGAACGGCATGGTGCTCAACCTCGACGGCCAGCTCTGGCAGGTCATCTGGTTCCAGCACCACAAGCCCGGCAAGGGCGGCGCCGTGGTGCGCTCCAAGCTGAAGAACGTCGAGTCCGGCAAGACCGTCGACAAGACGTTCAACGCCGACGTGAAGGTCGACGTGGCCTCGGTCGACAAGCGCAACATGCAGTACCTCTACAACGACGGCACCTCCTACGTCTTCATGGACACCGGCGACTACGAGCAGCTGGAGGTGGCCCCCGAGATCGTCGGCGACGCCGCCAACTTCCTGCTCGAGCAGCAGGAGGCGCTCGTGGCCACCAACGAGGGCCGCGTGCTCTACATCGAGCTGCCGGCCTCGGTCGAGCTCGAGATCACCTTCACCGAGCCCGGCGTCGCCGGCGACAGCGCCACCGGCCGTACCAAGCCGGCCACGCTGGAGACCGGGCACGAGATCCAGGTGCCGCTGTTCATCACGCAGGGCGAGAAGGTCCGGGTCGACACCCGCGAGTCCTCCTACCTCGGCCGCGTGAAGAGCTGAGCGGGCGCCCGGTGGGAGCCCGCTCCAAGGCCCGCAAGCGGGCCCTCGACGTGCTGTACGCCTCCGACCTGCGCGCCGAGGACGCCGTGGTCGCCCTCGACCGCGCGATCGACGCCGGGGAGGGTCCGACCAACGACTACACCGCCACGCTCGTCCGTGGCGTGGTCGAGCACCGCACCCGCATCGACGAGGTGCTCTCCACCTACTCCACCGACTGGACCCTGGACCGGATGCCCGCGGTCGACCGCAACGCCCTGCGCCTGGGCGTGTGGGAGCTGCTGTGGGCCGAGGACGTGCCGGACGAGGTCGCGGTGAGCGAGGCGATCGCGCTGGTGCGCGACCTGTCCACCGACGACTCCCCGCAGTTCGTCAACGGCCTGCTCGCGCGGATCGCGCGCGAGAAGGAGACGCTCAGCAGGTAGGTCCACCCTCCCTCCGTGCGGGCCCGGAGGTGGCACGCTGGGGTGGTGAGCACCCAGCAGACCAGCCAGACCAGCACCCAGGACGCCACCGAGGTCGACCTCGTCGTGGTCGGCGCCGGCCCCGGCGGGGAGGCGCTGGCCTCCGGCGCCGCCGCGGACGGCCTGTCGGTCGTCGTGGTGGACCGCCACCTCGTGGGCGGGGAGTGCCCCTACTACGGGTGCATCCCGTCCAAGATGATGGTGCGCGCGGCCGACGCGCTGGCCGAGGCGTCCCGCGCCGGGACCCTGGCCGGGGACGTCACCGTCACGCCGTCCTGGACCCCGGTGGCCACCCGGATCCGCGACGAGGCCACCACCGACTGGGACGACGCCATCGCCGTACGGCGTCTCGAGGACGCCGGGGCGACCGTGCACCACGGCGTCGCCCGCCTGACCGGCCCGCGCGCGGTCGAGGTCACCCTGCCCGACGGGTCCGTGGTGGCGTACGCCGCGCGCCGCGGCGTCGTGCTCAACCCCGGGACGCGACCGGCCGAGCTGCCCGTGACCGGGCTGGCCGGCACGCCGTACTGGACCAACCGGGAGGCCGTGCAGGCCACCGGGGTGCCCGCGAGCCTGGTCGTGGTCGGCGGCGGGCCGATCGGCTGCGAGATGGCTCAGGTCTTCGCGCGCTTCGGTGCGCGGGTCACGATCCTCCAGCACGGTCCGCGGCTGCTGCCCGGTGACGAGCCGGAGGCCGGGGAGCTGCTCGCGGACGTGCTGGCGGGGGAGGGGCTGCGGGTGATGACCGGCGCCGACCTGCGCGAGGTCGTCCACGCCGACGGCACGTTCACCCTCACCGTGGGCACCGGCGAGGACGGCGCGGTGACGGAGACGCTGCACGCCGACCAGCTGCTCGTCGCCGCCGGCCGCACCCCCAACCTCGACGACCTCGGGCTGGACACCGTGGGGCTCGACCCGTCCGCACGCACGCTCGAGGTCGACGAGCGGATGCGCGCCACCGTCGACGGCCGGCCCGTCGAGGGTCTCTGGGTGGTCGGCGACGTCACCGGCAAGGGTGCGTTCACCCACGTGTCGATGTACCAGTCGGCGGTCGCGCTGCGCGACGTGCTCGGCCAGGACGGGCCGCCGGCGGCGTACCACGCGGTCCCGCACACGACCTTCACGGACCCGGAGGTCGGGGGCGTCGGGATGACGGTGCGCCAGGCGCGCGACGCCGGGCTGCGCGTGCGCGTCGGGCGCACGGCCGTGGAGAGCTCCTCGCGCGGGTTCACCCACGGGCCCGGCGCCCGGGGGCTGATCACCGTGGTCGAGGACGCGGACCGCGGCGTCCTGGTCGGCGCGACCGCCGCCGGGCCCGGCGGCGGCGAGGTGCTCGGCCTGCTCGCGCTCGCGGTGCATGCCGCGGTGCCGGTGGCCACCCTGCGCACGATGATCTACGCCTACCCGACCTTCCACCGCGCGATCGAGACCGCGCTGGGCGA
>JBBSKO010000152.1:0-5890 GCA_038256225.1 Propionibacteriales bacterium
CCTCGGCACCCGCCTGCGCGACGCCACCCGCGACGGCGGCGCGATCGCCGCGGCGATCGTGATGATGAACGTCGCGACGTACGCCTTCCAGATGGTCGCCGCCCGCGTCCTGGGCCCCGAGCAGTACGGCGGGGTGTCGGCGCTGATGGCGCTGTTCCTCGTCGTGGCCGTCGTGCAGCTGGGCCTGCAGGCCACGGCCGCGCGGCGGATCGCCGCCGACCCCGACGACGTGGAGCAGATCGAGCGGGTGATGCTGAAGGTCACCTACCGCGCCGGGTGGCTGGTCGGCGCGGTGCTGCTGCTGCTGTCACCCGTGGTCTGGCAGGTCCTCCGCCTCGACAGCATCGTCCCGGCCCTGCTGCTGGCCGCCGGCGCCGTCCCGCTGACCATCATGGGCGGCCAGGCCGGGGTCCTCCAGGGCGAGCGCCGCTGGGTGCCCCTCGCGCTGGTCTACCTCTCCCTCGGCGTCCCGCGACTCGTGCTCGGCACGGCCGCGATCCTGATCCGTCCCACCGAGGGCGCGGCGATGGCCGGGGTCGCGGCCGCGATGGTCGTGCCGGTCGCGGTCGGGTGGTGGGCCCTGCGCGGCACCCGCAGCCCGGGTGCCGACAACAACCACAACCGGATCCGGCCGACGATCCGCGAGGCCGTGTCGGGATCGCTGGCCCTGATGGCGTTCTTCGTGCTGTCCAACGTCGACATCGTGATCGCGCGCAACGTGCTGCCGGCCCAGGAGGCCGGCCTGTACGCCGGCGGGCTGATCCTCACCAAGGCGGTGCTGTTCCTGCCGCAGTTCGTGGTCGTGGTCGCGTTCCCCGCCATGTCGACGGTGGCCGAGCGGCGGCGCGCCCTGCTGCGCAGCCTCGCCGCCGCCGCGGTGCTGGGGGGCAGCTGCGTGCTCGGCGCCCTCGTGCTGGCCGACCTCGCGACGTTCTTCGTCGGCGGGTCGGAGTACGCCGAGGTCAGCGGCCGGCTCTGGGCCTTCGCGGCCGTCGGCACCCTGCTGGCGCTGCTGCAGCTGCTGGTCTACTCCGTGCTGGCCCGCCAGGGCACCGCGTCGACGTACCTGACCTGGGTCGCCGCCGCCGTGCTCGTCGGCGTCGCGCTCCTGCAGGACACCGTGAACGGGCTGCTGCTCACCGTGGCCGGCGTCGACGCCGTCCTGCTCGTCGTGCTGCTGGTGATGAGCCTGCGGCACATGAAGCACGACCAGGCACGGGCCGCTGCTCGTTAGTGCGCGGCCTCGTGCCAGCTGCGACCCGTGCCGACGGACACGTCCAGCGGGACGGTCAGGTCGGCGGCGCCGCCCATCTCCTTGCGGACCAGGGCGTCGAGCTCGTCGGCCTCACCGGGGGCGACCTCGAAGACGAGCTCGTCGTGGACCTGCAGCAGCATCCGCGACGACAGCCCCGCCTCGCGCAGCGCCGCGTCGACGCGCAGCATCGCCAGCTTGATCAGGTCGGCCGCCGAGCCCTGGATCGGCGCGTTCAGCGCCATCCGCTCGGCCATCTCACGCCGCTGGCGGTTGTCGCTGGTGAGGTCGGGCAGGTAGCGGCGACGACCCCAGATGGTCTCGGTGAACCCGGTGCGCCGGGCCTCCTCGACCACGCCGCCGAGGTAGTCGCGGATCCCGCCGAAGGTCTCGAAGTACTCGTCCATCAGCTCGCGCGCCTCGCCCGGGTCGATCGAGAGCTGCTGGCCCAGCCCGTAGGCGGACAGCCCGTACGCGAGGCCGTAGTTCATCGCCTTGATCTTCGCCCGCATCTCCGAGGTGACCGCGTCCGCGTCGGTGTCGAAGACCCGCGCGGCGGTGATCGAGTGGAAGTCGCGGCCGGAGCGGAACGCCTCGATCAGCAGGGCGTCCTCGGAGAGGTGCGCCATGATCCGCATCTCGATCTGGCTGTAGTCGGCGGTCAGCAGCGACTCGTACCCCGGGCCCACCACGAAGCCCTCCCGGATCCGGCGGCCCTCCTCGGTGCGGACCGGGATGTTCTGCAGGTTGGGGTCGGTGCTCGACAACCGACCGGTCGCGGCGATGGTCTGGTTGAACGTGGTGTGGATCCGCCCGTCGGGCGCCACGGTCTTGAGCAGGCCCTCGATGGTCTGGCGCAGCCGGATCACGTCGCGGTGGCGCAGCAGGTGCAGCAGGAACGGGTGCTCGGTCTTGACGTACAGCTGCTGGAGCGCGTCGGCGTCGGTGGTGTAGCCGGTCTTGGTGCGCTTGGTCTTCGGCATCGCCAGCTCGTCGAAGAGCACCACCTGGAGCTGCTTGGGTGAGCCGAGGTTGATCTCCTTGCCGATCACCGCGTACGCCTCGTCGGCCGCCTGCGTGACCTCGGCGCCGAAGTGGGACTCGAGCGACTCCAGGTGCTCGATGTCGACGGCGATCCCGGTCTGCTCCATGCCCGAGAGCAGGTCGACCAGCGGCAGCTCGACGTCGGCGAGCAGCTCGGTGCCACCGTGCTCCTCCACGGCCGCGTCGAGCGCCTCGGCGAGGTCGAGGACGGCGCGCGCGTGCAGCATCGCGGTCTGCGCGACCTCCTGGTCCTCGTCGAAGAGCATCCCCTGGTCGCCCGCGTCCTCGCCCTTCAGCTCGCGACGCAGGTAGCGCAGGGTCAGGTCGGCGAGGTCGTAGGAGCGCTGGTCGGGGCGCACGAGGTAGGCCGCGAGCGCGGTGTCGCTCTGCAGCCCGCGCAGGGTCCAGCCCTGCGCCGCCAGCGCCAGCCCCGGGCCCTTGGCGTCGTGGAGGACCTTGGGCCGTTCGGCGTCGGCCAGCCATGCGGCCAGCGCCGCGTCGTCCTCGGGGGTGAGGTTCTCGGTCGAGACGTAGGCCGCGCGGCCGGTCCCGCTGGCCAGCGCGAGCGCGTCGACGCGTCCGGTGCCGGCGCCCCAGGCGCCGCGCACGTGCACCCCGACCGTGCCGGTCGGCAGGTCCGCGAGCCAGGCAGGGACCTCGCCCGCGCCGAGCACGTGGCCGTCGAGGTCGAAGCCGGTGCCGTCGACGTCCTCCTCGGACTCCAGCGTCTCGAACAACCGGTCACGCAGCACCCGGAACTCCAGGCCGTCGAAGAGGGTGTGCACCTCCTGGCGGTCCCACGGGCGTAGCGCGAGGTCACCGGGGGCGGCGGTCAGCTCCAGGTCGCGGACCAGGGCGTTGAGACGGCGGTTGCGCAGCACGTCGTCGAGGTGCTCGCGCAGCGACTCCCCCTTCTTGCCGGTGATCTTGTCGGCGTGCGTGATCACGTTGTCGAGACCGTCGTAGGTCGCCAGCCACCGGGCGGCGAACCCGGGACCGACCCCGGGCACACCGGGCAGGTTGTCCGAGGTCTCCCCCACGATCGCGGCCAGCTCGGGGTAGCGCTCGGGGCGCACGCCGTACTTGGCCTCGACCGCCTCGGGCGTCATCCGCGCCAGGTCGGAGACGCCGCGCATCGGGTAGAGCACCGTGGAACGCTCCGTGACCAGCTGCAGGGCGTCGCGGTCGCCGGTGAGGATCAGCACCTCCATGTCGTCCTCGGCCAGCGCCTGCGTGGTGAGCGTCGCGATGATGTCGTCGGCCTCGTAACCGGGCTTCTTGACGTACGGGATCCGCAGCGCGTCGAGGACCTCCTCGATCAGCGGCAGCTGGCTGCTGAACTCGTCGGGGGTCTTGTTGCGCCCGGCCTTGTACTCGGCGTACTCCGCCATCCGGAAGGTCTGCCGCGAGACGTCGAAGGCGACCCCGACGTGGGTCGGCTGCTCGTCGCGGAGCACGTTGATCAGCATCGAGGTGAAGCCGTAGACCGCGTTCGTGGTCTGCCCGGTGGTCGTGGAGAAGTTCTCCACCGGCAGCGCGAAGAACGCGCGGTAGGCCAGCGAGTGCCCGTCGAGGAGCAGCAGTCGGGGACGCGGGGGGATCACGGAAGCAGCCTCGGGCACGGTCGCGACTCTAACCGCCGCCGGTGACACCGTCGCGGTGGGTGAGAATGGCCGGCATGAGTCACCACGACGACACGACGCCCGACCTCGACGCCTTCCTCGCAGCGATGCCCGCCGGCGCGCTGAACGAGAAGATGGACGTCGAGATCGTCGAGGTCAGCGCCGAGCGGGTCGTGGCCACGATGCCCGTGGAGGGCAACACCCAGCCGTACGGCCTGCTGCACGGCGGCGCGTCGGTGGTGCTGGCCGAGACCCTCGGCTCGGTGGGGGCCGCCCTGCACGCGTGGCCGGACAAGGTCGCCGTCGGCGTCGACATCAACGCCACGCACCACCGCGCCGCACGGGCCGGCACCGTCACCGGGGTCGCCACGCCGGTGCACCTCGGCCGAACGATGGCCAGCTTCGAGGTGGTCATCAGCGACGAGCAGGGTCGGCGCGTGTGCACCTCGCGGATCACCTGCGCCCTGATCGACGCACCGCCCGCAGCCGGCTGACGCTCATCCGGTCGGGTCGCCCTCCGGCGAGGGCCGCTGCTCCTGGGCACGACGCAGGGAGCGGCGCGCGGCCAGGACGCTGCCGATCGAGCGCGCCCCGGTGGCGGGGTCGGTCCGAGGGCCCCCGACCCGGGAGCGCACCAGCGCCGTCGGCGCGGTCCGGTACGTCGCGCGCTGGCTGAACCCCAGCCGGGCCATGAAGCGGTTGGCCTCCCGGGAGCCGACCTCCGCGGCCGTCGCGACGTGGCCGGCGTCGTTCTCCTCGGCGAAGACCACCGCCGCCTCCATCAGCGCCCTGCCCACCCCGTGGCGCCGCAGGTGGGGCAGCACAGTCGGGACCAAGACCTGCACGACCGGGTCGAGGTTCACCGGGGACACCGTGGTCAGGCGCAGCAGCACCGCACCGGCCGGCTCCCCGGCGTACTCGGCCACCATGACCCGCTCCTCGTCGAGCTGCTCGGCCCGGGCGAGGACCGCGGCCACGTCGCGCCACCGGTCGGTGTCCTCCCCCCGACGCAACGAGGCGTGCCAGACCTCGGCGAGGAACGCGACGTCCTCGGGGGTCGCGTCGCGCAGCACCACCGCGCTGCGGGGCGTGCGGGCCACGGCCACTCCTCCTGGGTCCACCGACGACCGGTCCGGGGTCGGACGGCCGGGGGCACACTACGCTCGGCGCGCGTCCGGGGGGTCACCGAGAGCGCGCATCGAGCAGGAGGATGACTATGGTCCCGGGTTTGGGAACGCTCGTGAACGCCGTCACCGTCCTGCTGGGGGCGGGTCTCGGCCGCCTGCTGGGGGACCGGCTGCCCACGCGCACGCGGGACCTCGTCACCGACGCGCTCGGCCTGGTCACCCTGCTGATCGCGGGCACGTCGGCCGTCGCGGTCCTCGACCCCGCCCTCGCGGCGCGGGTCGGCGACAGCGCCCCGATGCTGGTCGTCCTGGGCGCGGTCGTCGGCGGCGGCATCATCGGCTCGGCCCTGCAGCTCGAGCTGCGTCTCGAGCAGCTCGGCGGCTGGCTGCAGCAGCGGTTGACCCGCCGCGCCTCGGCCGACCGCGAGCGGTTCGTCGAAGGCTTCGTCGTGGCCTCCCTGCTGTTCTGCACCGGCCCGCTGACCATCCTCGGCTCGTTGAACGACGGGCTGGGCAACGGCGCCGAGCAGCTCTACCTCAAGGCGGTGCTCGACGGGTTCGCCGCGATGGCCTTCGCGGCCTCCTTCGGCTGGGGCGTCGCGGCCAGCGTGGTGACCGTCGTGGTCGTCCAGGGCAGCCTGACCCTCCTCGGGGTCCTGCTCGGCGACGTCCTCCCGGCGGCCGAGCTGGCGGCCACGACCGCAGTCGGCGGGCTGGTCCTGGTCGGGGTCGCGCTGCGGCTGCTGCGGATCCGGGACGTGGCGGTGGCCGACCTGCTGCCCGCCCTCCTGCTCGCCCCCCTGCTCGTCGCCGTGGTGGGCGCGCTGCGATGACCGCGCGCGTCC
>JBBSKO010000153.1:0-5872 GCA_038256225.1 Propionibacteriales bacterium
CGTCCAGACCGGGCTCGAGGCCCAGGGCGTCCACGTCGGTGAGGTTGCTGATCCGGGGCAGCCGCACCACGGCCACCCGCCGGACGTCGCCCCCGTCCGGCCCGGGGCGCCCCGCACCGGCCCGCCGGCCCTCCAGGTCCAGCGCGTCCTCGCTGTCCAGCCACACGTCGGGCCGCCAGGGCAGCACCCCGAGCACGGGTCTGCCGGTCAGTGCGTGCAGCTGGTCGAGGCCCGGGGCCAGCAGCGCCCGGTCCCCGCGGAACTTGTTGACCACCCAGCCCGCGACCAGCGCCTGGTCGGCCGGCTCCAGCAGCGCCAGCGTCCCGAGCATCGCCGCGAACACTCCGCCGCGGTCGATGTCACCGACCACGACGGTGGCCATCCCCGCGTGCCGGGCCAGGCCGAGGTTGACGTAGTCACCGGCGCGCAGGTTGATCTCCGCCGGGCTCCCCGCACCCTCCGCCACGACGACCTCGTGCCGGGAGGCGAGGTCGTCGTAGGCCGCGTGCGCCGCCCGGGCCAGGTGCGCGCGACCGTGCTCCCAGTCGGCCGAGGACACCGACCCGGCCGGACGCCCCATCACCACGACGTGGCTGCGCCGCTCCGAGCCCGGCTTGAGCAGCACCGGGTTGTGCGCGGGCTCGGGTTCCACCCGCGCCGCCAGGGCCTGCACCCACTGAGCCCGCCCGATCTCGGCGGCGGTGCCGTCACCGGCGGTGCAGACCATCGAGTTGTTCGACATGTTCTGCGCCTTGTACGGCGCCACCCGCACGCCGCGCCGGGACAGCGCGCGGCACAGCCCGGTCGTGACAACCGACTTCCCGGCGTCGGAGGTGGTCCCGGCGACCAGGATCCCGGCCATCAGCCGCGCCCCGGCACGAACGGGGCGAACCGGTGCGCGGCCAGGTCCTCGGGCAGCTCGCCACCACGCTCGGCCCAGCCGGCCACCCGCCACGTCAGGTCGTCGTCGTGCACGTCGCCGAGCCACGTGTCGACCGGCCGACGGCCGCGGGTGAAGTCGCGCACCAGCACCACGTTGCTGCGGTCGCACTGCCCGAGGCAGTCGACCACGCGCACCCGCACCCGCTCGCCGCCGCGGGTCATCCCCGCGCAGGCCAGCAGCGCCTCCTGCTGGGCGCGGTGGTCGGTCGTGGGGTGCTTGCCGGGGTCGCCGCAGCAGCAGTCGCGGCAGAGCATCACGTCGCGGTCCGGGCGGGTCACCCCGCCACCTGCTGGTCCGGCGCCCGGAGCAGGAACAGGTCCAGCACCCAGCCGGCCTCCTCCTTCGTCCGTGCCCGGGCCGCCGCGATCGCCGGCAGGGCGTCCCCGACCCGCCCGGCCACCAGGGCCTCGCCGACACCGCCGAGGTTGGCGCCCCACCAGATCGACCAGTCCTCCAGGCCGTCGAGCTCGAGGCGCCGGTTGAGCATCACCACCAGGTTCCGCTGGCCCTGGGCCAGCGCCTCGGGCAGCCGCCGCGCGGTCGTCACGTGCAGCGGGTGGCCGACCTCGTGCAGCACCACGCCGTGCCGCGCGGCGAGCAGCGGGAGGCTGCCGATCCCGGGCACGACCTCGACCTCCAGCGGCACCCGCTCGCCGACCGCGTCCAGCAGCCGCAGGGTCGAGTCGTAGAGCCCCGGGTCGCCCCAGACCAGGAGGCCGAGCACGCCGTCGTGCGCGGCCAGCACCCGCTCGTAGGCTCCCACCCGGGCGCGGTGCCAGGCCTCGACGGCCGCGGCATAGTCGACGCCGTCGTGCCGCTCCCGCGGCGGGTCGGCCACCACGACCAGGTCGAGGCCCTGCTGCGCGCAGACCTCGCGCCGCACCGCCAGCAGCGGGTCCTCCGACCCGTCGTCGGCCTCCTTGGCGAACGCGAGCACGACGTCGACGCGGGCCAGCGCGGCGACCGCCTCGGGCGTCACGTGCTGCGGGCCCATCCCGATCCCGACCACGACGACCCGGCGGGGGGCGCGGTGCCGCGGGGGTCTCGAGACGCTCGCTGGCGCTCGCTCCTCGACCACCGGCCGCGGCTCAGCCATCGTGGCGGTCCTCGAGGTCGCCCTCGAGGTCCAGGTACACCGCCTGCATCCGGGCCAGCAGGTCCGGGTCGGGCTCCTCCCACAGACCGCGGTCGACGGCCTCGTGGAGCTTCTCCACGATCCCGCGCAGCGCCCACGGGTTGGAGCGCCGCATGAACTCCTGGTTCGTCTCGTCCAGGACGTACTCCTGCGCGAGCGTGGCGTACATCCAGTCGTGCACGACGCCCGTGGTGGCGTCGAAGCCGAACAGGTAGTCGACGGTGGCCGCGAGCTCGAAGGCGCCCTTGTAGCCGTGGCGCTGCATCGCCCCGATCCACTTCGGGTTGACCACGCGTGCCCGGAAGACGCGGTTGGTCTCCTCCTGCAGGGTGCGGGTGCGGACCTGGTCCGGGGAGGTCGAGTCGCCGACGTAGCCGGCCGGCTCCGCGCCGGTCAGCGCGCGCACGGTGGCGATCATCCCGCCGTGGTACTGGTAGTAGTCGTCGCTGTCGGCGATGTCGTGCTCGCGGGTGTCGATGTTCTTCGCGGCCACCTTCATCCGCCGGTAGCTGGTGCGCATGTCGTCGGCCGCCGGCGCCCCGTCCAGGCCCCGGCCGTAGGCGAACCCGCCCCACGCGGTGTAAACCTCCGCGAGGTCGGCGTCGTCGCGCCAGGACCCGGACTCGAGCAGCTGGAGGATGCCCGCGCCGTACGACCCCGGCTTGGAGCCGAAGATCCTCGTGGTGGCCCGGCGGTGGTCCCCGTGGTCGGCGAGGTCGTCGAGCACGTGCGCGCGCACGAAGTTCTGCTCGAGCGGCTCCTCCAGGTCGGCGACCATCCGGACGGCGTCGTCGAGCATCGCCACGACGTGCGGGAAGGCGTCGCGGAAGAACCCGGAGATCCGGACCGTGACGTCGATGCGCGGACGGCCGAGGTCCTCCAGCGGCACGACGGTCAGGTCGGAGACCCGGCGCGAGGCCTCGTCCCAGGTGGGCAGCACCCCGAGCAGCGCGAGCACCTCGGCGACGTCGTCGCCGGAGGTCCGCATGGCCGAGGTGCCCCAGACCGAGAGGCCGACGGACTCGGGGTAGGTCCCGTGGTCCTCGAGGTAGCGCGCCACCAGCGACTCCGCCATCGCCGCGCCGGTCTGCCAGGACAGCCGGGACGGGACCGCGCGCGGGTCCACGGTGTAGAAGTTGCGCCCGGTCGGCAGCACGTTGACCAGCCCGCGCAGCGGCGACCCGGACGGGCCCGCCGGGACGAACCCGCCGTCCAGGGCGTGCAGCACGGCGTCGAGCTCGTCGGTGGTGCGACCCAGCCGCGGGACGACCTGCCCGGCGGCGAAGGCCAGCACCCGCTGCACCTCGGGGTCGTCGTGCGCGCCCACCGCGGCGGCGGGCTCCCAGCCGGCAGCCTCCATGTGCTCGACCAGCGACCGGGCGCGGGCCTCGACCTCGTCGACCGAGGTGGTCGCCTCGGCGCCCTCCTTCAGCCCGAGCGCGGCGCGCAGGCCGGGCACGGCGGCGCTCTGCCCGCCCCACACCTGGGCGGCGCGCAGGATCGCCAGGACCAGGTCGACCCGCCCGGAGCCGGCCGGCGCCTGGCCGAGCACGTGCAGGCCGTCGCGGATCTGGGCGTCCTTGATCTCGCAGAGCCAGCCGTCGACGTGGAGCAGGAAGTCGTCGAACTCCTCATCGTCCGGGCGCTCGTCGAGACCGAGGTCGCGGTGCATCTCGGCGGCCTTCATCAGCTGCCAGATCTCCCCGCGCACCGCGGGCAGCTTGGCCGGGTCCATCGCGGCGATGTTGGCGTGCTCGTCGAGCAGCTGCTCGAGGCGGGCGATGTCGCCGTAGGTCTCCGCCCGCGCCATCGGCGGGATCAGGTGGTCCACGATCGTGGCGTGCGCCCGGCGCTTGGCCTGCGCGCCCTCGCCCGGGTCGTTGACCAGGAAGGGGTAGACCAGCGGCAGGTCGCCGATCGCGGCGTCGGTCGCACAGGACGCCGACAGCGCCGCGTTCTTGCCCGGCAGCCACTCCATCGACCCGTGCTTGCCGAGGTGCACCACGGCGTGCGCGCCGAAGCCGCCGTCATCGGGCGCCGCGGCCAGCCAGCGGTACGCCGCCAGGTAGTGGTGCGACGGCGCCATCGCGGGGTCGTGGTAGATCGCGACCGGGTTCTCCCCGAACCCGCGCGGCGGCTGGATGAGCAGCACGACGTTGCCGGCGGTGATCGTGGCCAGCACGATCTCGCCCTCCCCGCGCCCGTCCGCGGGCGGCGCGACGAAGAGCGACCCGGGCGCCTCGCCCCAGGTCCCGACGACGTGGTCCATCAGGTCGGCCGGGACGTCGGCGGTCCAGCGGCGGTAGGCCGCGGCCGGGATCCGCACGTGCGCGTCGCCGAGCTGGGCGCTGGTCAGCCACTCCTCGTCCTGGCCGCCGGCGTCGATCAGGGCGTGGATCAGCGCGTCCCCGGCCTCGGTGTCGTCGGCCAGGTCCAGGCCGGGGATCTCGCCCGGGGCGCCCAGGTCGTACCCGGCGTCGCGCATCCGGCGCAGCAGCCGGACCGTGCTGACGGGGGTGTCCAGGCCGACCGCGTTGCCGACGCGGGAGTGCTTGGTGGGGTAGGCCGACAGCATCAGCGCGACCTTGCGCTCGGCCGGGGGCGTACGACGCAGCCGCGCGTGGTTGACCGCGATCCGCGCGACCCGGCCGCACCGCTCGGCGTCGGCGACGTACTGCGGCAGACCGTCCTCGTCGACCTCCTTGAAGGAGAACGGGGCGGTGATGATCCGCCCGTCGAACTCGGGGATCGCGATCTGGGTCGCGGAGTCGAGCGGGGTGACGCCCTCGTCGCTGGCCGCCCACTCGGCACGGCTCGAGGTCAGGCACAGTCCCTGGAGGACGGGGATGTCCAGGGCGCGCATCCGCTCGACGTCCCACGCCTCGTCGTCGCCGCCCGCGCTGGCTCCGGCCGGAGCACTGCCGCCCGCCGCGAGCACGGTCACGACCAGGGCGTCGAGCGTGCCGAGGGCGTCGTACAGCGCGTCGGGCGCCGAGCGCAGGGAGCCGGCGAAGACCGGGACGCCCACGGCCTCGCCGGTCGCGTCGACGGCGTCGGCCAGCGCGTGCGCGAAGCCGGCGTTCCCGCTGGCCTCGTGGGCGCGGTAGTAGAGGATCCCGACCCTCGGCAGGTCCGTCACCGCTGGTCGAGGAGGGAGCGCGGCGAGCGTCTCGAGACCGGGCCGCGCGGGCATGCCCCACGCCGGCACCTCCACCGGCGGCTCGAACCCGTTGCCGGTGAGCAGCACGGTGTCGGAGAGGAACGCGTGCAGCTGCGCCAGGTTGGCCGGGCCGCCCTCGGACAGGTAGCGGTGGGCCTGCGCGGCGACGCCCATCGGCACCGACGACAGCTCCATCAGCTCGGCGCTCGGCTGCTGCTCCCCGCCGAGCACCACCATCGGCATCCCGGTCGCCCGGATCCGTGCGAAGCCGGAGCACAGCTCGTCGGGCGAGCCGAGGATGCGCCCGACGACCAGGTCGCAGCCCTCGATCGTGGCCGCCATCGACTGGTGCCCGGGGCGGCTCGGGTTGGCCCAGACCCAGTCGACGCCCGAGGCCCGCGCCGAGCGCAGGTCGGTGTCGGAGGTGGAGAGCAGCGCGATGCGCGCGGGACGGTCGACAGGTCGACTCACGGTGGCTCCTCGGGGTTCTCGCCCCTGGTCGGCGGAGTCCCGTGGCCAGTGTCTGGCTGAGCCCGTCACGTCCTCGTCAGAGGGCCGGGCCGGGCGTCACAGTGGCGGAACCGCCCCGGAGTCGCACCGGGTTCCTGATCCCACGAGACGTGTGCGGCTCACC
>JBBSKO010000154.1:0-5864 GCA_038256225.1 Propionibacteriales bacterium
GCCGGCTCCGGGCTCGACCAGTGGTTCGGCTCCCAGGTCGGTGGCCTGGGTGTCCTGCCCATCGTGCTGCTGCTGTTCGCGGTCGTCGCGCTGGTCCTGCTGCTCACCGAGGTCACCAGCAACACCGCGACCGCGGCCACCTTCATCCCCATCCTGGGCGGCGTGGCGGTCGGCATCGGCGTCGACCCGACGACCCTGCTGATCCCGGCGGCGCTGGCCGCGACCTGCGCGTTCATGCTGCCGGTCGGCACCCCGCCGAACGCGATCGTCTTCGGCACCGGCACGGTCAAGATCACCGAGATGGCACGTGGCGGGGCGGTGCTCAACGTGATGGGCGCCGTGCTGATCACCATCTTCACCGTCACGATCGGCCCGGCCGCACTGGGCCTGGTGATCTAGCGCCGGCGTCGCGGGGGAGCCGGGGTGGGGTGGTCAGCCCCGCACCGGCTCCACCCGCAGCACCCGGTCCGCGCCGTCGCCGTTGTCGGTGGTGACGACCAACGCGCCGTCGGCCAGCTGGGTGACCGAGCGCAGCCGTCCTTGCTCGCGCAGCACCGGGGGCACCCGTACGCCCGTCAGACGTCCCTTGCCGTCGTAGGCCTGGAATATCATCCGCGTCCCGCCGAGCACGGCGACGGCGAGGCGTCCGCGGTAGCGGCCCCACTCGGCGCCACGGATGAAGGTGGCCCCCGACGGGGCGATGGTCGGGTTGCCCGAGCGCCAGCGGGCGGCGCGCTGCTTGCCCGGCAGCGAGAAGTCGGTCATCGGCACGGACTCGTCGTAACCGGGGCGCGGGTCCCAGCCGTAGTTGGCGCCGCGGCGCAGCAGGTTGACCTCGTCGTCGCGGTAGGAGCCGTGCTCCACCGACCACAGCGAGCCGTCGGCGCGCTGGGCGAGGCCCTGCACGTTGCGATGGCCGTAGGTGAGCACGTAGCGCTTCGTGCGGTCCTCCGAGCCGGCCCACGGGTTGGCTGCTGACGGGCGGCCGGTCCGCGGGTCCAGGCGCAGCACCTTGCCGTTGAGCGAGGTCCGGTCCTGCGGGTTGGCGCCGACCGCGGCGTCACCGGTGCCGACCAGGAGGGCGCCGCGGTCGGTGACCAGCAGCCGGCAGCCGCCGTGACGGCCGCTCGTGGCCTGGATGCCCTTCAGCAGCACGTCGGCCCCGCCGACCGTGGAGCCGTCCTGCCCGAGCCGCCACGCCACGACCCGGACGTCGTTCCGGTCGCCGGCGGCGTACCCGCCCTGGCAGGTGTAGAACCGGCGGTTGTCCTCGAAGCCCGGGTCGACGGCCAGGCCCATCAGGCCGGTCTCGCCCGAGACCCACACCCGGTCGGAGGGGAAGTCGAGGGTGCGGGTGCCCTCGCCGTCGACGATGCTGAGCCGGGCCCGGTCCCGCTCGCTGACGAGCAGCCCGCCCCCGGGGAGCTCCTGGACGTCCCAGGCGTGGTCGAGCCCGCTGGCGAGCGTGGTCACCTGCAGGGCCGGGAACGGCCGCGGCGCGCGGGCGGTCACCGGGGACGGGAACGCCGTCATCGGCGCCGTCGGGCCGACGGCCGAGGTCCCGCTGCCCACCGGCACCGCCGGCTCGGCGCCGGCCCCCGTGGCCGGGAGGAGCGCCGCGGTCAGTGCGAGCAGGGACGAAGCGGCGAGCGAGGCGACGAGGGGGGTGCGCATGCGCTCACGCTAGCCCCGGCGACCGGCGGCCGGGAGGGAACGACCGGCCCGGTCTCAGAACGTGTGCTCGGGGCCTGGGAAGGCGCCGGTACGGACCTCGTCGGCGTAGGCCCGGGCGCCCTCGAGGAGCACCGAGCGCACGTCGGCGTACTGCTTGACGAAGCGGGGGAGCCGCCCGGTGCGCAGGCCGAAGGCGTCCTGCCAGACCAGCACCTGGCCGTCGCACCCGACGCCGGCGCCGATCCCGATCGTGGGGATCGTCAGCTCCGCGGTGACCCGGGCGGCCGTCTCGCCTGGCACCATCTCCATCACGACCGCGAACGCCCCGGCCGCCTCGACCGCGCGGGCGTCGGCCAGCACCCGCTCCGCGGCGTCGCCGCGGCCCTGGACGCGGTAGCCGCCGAGGGCGTGCTCGGACTGCGGCGTGAAGCCGATGTGGGCCATCACCGGGATGCCCCCGCGGGAGAGCCGCTCGATCTGCCCGACCATCTCGACGCCGCCCTCGAGCTTGACGGCCTGGGCGCGGCCCTCCTTCATGAAGCGGGCCGCCGTCAGGTACGCCTGCTCCGGCGAGGCCTGGTAGGACCCGAACGGCAGGTCGCCGACGACGAGCGCGCGCGACGCCGAGCGGGCGACCGCGGCGGTCAGCGGCAGCAGCTCCTCGACCGTGATCGGGAGCGACGTGTCGTGGCCGAGCACGTTGTTGCTGGCGCTGTCGCCGACCAGGAGCACCTCGACCCCGGCCTCGTCGAAGATCTCGGCGGCGTACTGGTCGTAGGCCGTGAGCATCGAGAACCGCTCGCCGCGCTCCTTCATCTCCCGCAGGTGCGCGGTCCGGACCCGGCGCGGCCGGGCCGGCTGCGCGGGCCCGCCGTGAGGTGCGTCGGCGGGCGGACCGGCGGCGTACGGCGGAGTCTCCTCGGGGTTGGTCGTCACCGGTCCAGGCTAGTGCGCGGCGGCCGACTCGCTGTGACGTGTGACGTATGCCACGCGACGTGGGACGGTGGGGTGTCAGGTACGTCACGCCAGGCCCCGCGCGCGGGGCAGAGGAGGACCCCATGTCCGGAAACCGCATCGTCACCTACCAGGGCCCCGGCGAGGTGAGCATCGAGACCGTTGCCTACCCGAAGCTCGAGATCCCGAAGGAGGTGGCCGACGCGATGGGCGTCAAGCAGGCCGCCCCGCACGCGGTGATCCTCAAGCTCGTGACCACCAACATCTGTGGCAGTGACCAGCACATGGTCCGCGGCCGCACCACCGCCCCGGTCGGCCAGACCCTGGGCCACGAGATCACCGGCGAGGTGATCGAGGTCGGCGACGACGTGCTCTTCGTCAAGGAGGGCGACATCTGCTCGGTCCCCTTCAACATCGCCTGCGGTCGCTGCCGGATGTGCAGCGAGGGCAAGACGGGCATCTGCCTGAACGTCAACCCGGCCCGGGCCGGCGCGGCCTACGGCTACGTCGACATGGGCGGCTGGCTGGGCGGCCAGGCGGAGTACGTGATGATCCCGTTCGCCGACTTCAACCTGCTGAAGTTCCCCGACCGGGACGCCGCGCTGGAGAAGATCCTGGACCTCACGATGCTGTCCGACATCTTCCCGACCGGCTACCACGGCGCCTACACCGCCGGGGTCACGACGGGCTCGACGGTCTACGTCGCCGGCGCCGGCCCCGTCGGCCTGGCCGCGGCCTTCTCGGCGCAGCTGCTCGGTGCGTCCCGCGTGATCGTCGGCGACATGCTCGGCGACCGCCTGCGTCAGGCCGAGACGTTCGGCTGCGAGACCGTCGACCTCTCGACGGACGGCAGCCTGGCCGACAAGATCGCCGAGCTGCTCGGCGAGCCCGAGGTCGACGCCGCGGTCGACGCGGTGGGCTTCGAGGCCCGCGGTCACGGCGAGGGGGCGGCGGAGGCCCCGGCCACGGTGCTCAACGACATCATGACCGTCTCGCGAGCCGGTGCCTCGCTCGGCATCCCGGGCCTCTACGTCACCGGTGACCCGGGGGCCGTCGACGACGCCGCCAAGGAGGGTCAGATCGGGGTCAAGCTCGGGCTCGGCTGGGCCAAGTCGCACGCCTTCACCACCGGGCAGTGCCCGGTCAAGCAGTACAACCGGCAGCTGATGAACATGATCCTGGCCGGCAAGGCCGACATCGCCAAGGCGGTCAACGCCAAGACGATCGGCCTCGAGGACGCCCCCCGCGGCTACCAGGAGTTCGACGCGGGCGCCGCCACGAAGTACGTCATCGACCCGCACGGCATGGTCGCCTGACGGTCCCCTCCCGACGGAGGCTCAGGCGGGCCCGGCCGTCGACAGCAGCTCGCGCAGCAGGTGCAGGCAGCTGACGACGGTGCGGGCCCGTACGTGCGCCCGGGACCCCCCGAGCCGCAGCTCGCGCGGCTCGTCGCGGGCCGGCCCGCTGACGCAGACGTGCACCAGGCCCACCGGCTTCTCCGCGGTGCCGCCGTCGGGCCCGGCGACGCCGGTCACGCTGATCCCGAGCGTGGTGCCCAGGCGCTCCCGCGCCCCCCGCGCCATCGCGACCGCGACCTCCTCGCTGACCGCGCCGACCCGCTCGAGCAGGGCCGGGTCGACGCCGAGCTGGGAGGTCTTGACCTCGTTGGCGTAGGTCACGAAGCCACCGAGCAGGTAGGCCGAGGACCCGGGGCGGTCGGCGATCCGCCCGGCGAGCAGGCCCGCGGTGCAGGACTCGGCCGTGGCGAGCGTGGCGCCCTGCGCGCGCAGCAGGTCGGCGACCACCTCGTCGACGGTGCGGCCGTCGTCGGAGAAGACCTGGGCGCCGAAGTGGGCGTGCAGCGCCGCGAGCAGGGCGTCGTAGGCAGGCTGCGCCGCGGGCGCGTACCGGGTGACCACCTCCAGCTCGCCGTCGCGCAGGCAGGTGGTGACCTCGAGGTCGGTGAAACCGTCGGCGCCGGGGCCGTCCTCGTGGGCGCGCAGCACCTCGGCGAGCTCGGCCTCGGGCGGTCCCCACAGCCGTACGGTGGCCTGGCGCAGCTCGACGGCGCCGGCCAGTGCGGCCCGCACCAGGTCGTCGGTCACCGCGTCGTCCCACATCGGGCGCAGCTCGCCCGGGGGACCGGGCAGCACCACGACCGGCGGGCCGTCGCCGGTCGCCGGCGGGACCACGAGCCCGGGGGCGGTGCCGACCGGGGCGAGGACGTGGGCGCCCTCGGGGACCATCGCCTGCTTGCGCACCCCGACCGCGGCGGCCCGGCCGGGCTCACCCCAGCCGCGCTGGGCGTGGAGGCCGGCGACCACCGCGGTGATCTGCTCCTCGAGCGCGGCGTCGAGGTGCGCCGTCCGCCCCTGGACCTCGGCCACGACCTCGGCGGTCAGGTCGTCGGCGGTGGGGCCGAGACCGCCGGTGGTGATGACCAGGGCGTGGTCGGCCGCCAGGAACCGGATCGCTCCGGCGAGGTCCTCGCGGCGGTCGCCGACGACGACGACCCTGCCGACGTCGACCCCGAGCAGCCGCAGCCGCTCGGCCAGCCACGGGCCGTTCGCGTCGGCCACCCGCCCGGTGAGGACCTCGGTACCGGTGACGACCACTCCCGCACGCACGACCATGCCGCGATCGTAGGCCGGGGCGGCGGACCGGTCAGGTGGCCGGTCGCGTGGCCGGTCGCGTGGCCGGGCGGCCCGCGGCGTCGGCCGCCGCCTCGAGGTCGGCGACCACGATCCGCGACATCGTGAGCATCGCCTGCATGGCGGCCTGCGCGCGGGCGGGGTCCGGATCGCCGAGGAGGTCGTAGAGCCGCTGCGGGACGATCTGCCACGACAGCCCGAACCGGTCCGTGAGCCAGCCGCACCGCGACTCCTCGCCGCCGTCGGTCAGGGCCTCCCAGTAGCGGTCGACCTCGGCCTGGTCGGCGCAGTGCACCGAGATCGAGACCGCCTCGGTGAAGTGCGCGTGCGCCGGCCCGCCGTTGATGCCCCGGAACGGCATCCCGTCGAGCACCCACTCGGCGCCGAGCACCGTGCCGTCGGGGTTGCGGGCCCTCGCCCCGGCAGAGGACCGCGGGAAGATCGACGCGTAGAACGCCGCGGCCTCCTTGGCGTCCTTGGTGTACCAGAGATGAGGAACGATCTTCAGGGTGGGCATGGATTCTCCTGCGGAGCGGGTCGGGATGGCCCGTCGGCGTATGCCGATCGGGAGGTCTGCCGATTGGA
>JBBSKO010000155.1:0-5766 GCA_038256225.1 Propionibacteriales bacterium
GAGGGCACGCTGGCCCAGCTGCCCAGCGAGCGTGCGGCCGAGCCGGGCGCCGCACCCAGCGCCCGCGACGAGCTCGCCGCCCGCCGCGCCGCCCGCAAGACCGGCTGACCAGGCCGGCTGACCAGGCCGGAACGGCCCGTACCACCGGTCGGGCCTGGCCCGTGGGCTAGGCTCGACCTGCTGACGATCCCGCACGGGAGAGTCTTGCCGCCGCGGCCCCGGGTGACCGGGTCACGGTGGGAAGCGCCGAAGGGGCAAATCCTCCCCGGAACCTCTCAGGCGCCCGGACCGTGCGGAGAAGGCAGCTCTGGAGCTCCGACGACGGGGTGACAGAGGGGGAGGTGCACGAGTGCGCCCATCCACTCTCGTCCCTCCAGGAGTCCGCGTGTCCGACCTGCCCCGTCTGTCCGAGCTCGACGCGGCCTCGCCGTTCGTCTCCCGCCATATCGGCCCCCGGGAGCACGAGGTGGCCACGATGCTGGACCGTCTCGGCTACGCCACGCTCGACGAGCTGATGGAGGCCGCCGTGCCCGGCGGCATCCGGGCCCAGGCCGCGCTCGACCTGCCGCCCGCCGCGTCGGAGGAGACCACCGCCCGCGAGCTGCGCGAGATGGCTGCCGCGAACGCCCCGGGCGAGGCGATGATCGGCCTGGGCTACCACGCCACGCTGACGCCGGCGGTGATCCGCCGCAACGTGCTGGAGGACCCCAGCTGGTACACCGCCTACACGCCGTACCAGCCCGAGATCTCCCAGGGCCGGCTCGAGGCGCTGATCAACTTCCAGACCGCCGTGGCCGACCTGACCGGGCTGCCCACCGCCGGGGCGTCCCTGCTCGACGAGGGCACCGCCGCCGCCGAGGCGATGACGCTGGTGCGTCGCGCCGACCGCAAGTCGAGCGGCCCGTTCGTCGTCGACGCCGACGCGCTGCCGCAGACCATCGACGTCGTCCGCACCCGGGCGGCCGGCCTCGGCATCGAGGTCGTCGTCGCGGACCTCACCGACGGCCTGCCCACCGACCTGGAGCGGGTCTGCGGGACGCTGGTGCAGTACCCCGGCGCCTCCGGGCGCGTGCTCGACCCCCGCACCGTCATCGAGCAGACCCACGAGCGCGGCGGCCTGGCCGTCGTCGCCGCCGACCTGCTCGGCCTGACCCTGCTGGAGAGCCCGGGCGAGCTCGGCGCCGACGTCGCCGTCGGCTCCTCGCAGCGCTTCGGCGTCCCGCTCTTCTACGGCGGCCCGCACGCCGGCTTCATGGCCGTGCGCGCCGGTCTCGAGCGGCACCTGCCGGGCCGGCTGGTCGGGGTGTCCGTCGACGCGACGGGACGCCCGGCGTACCGCCTGGCCCTGCAGACCCGCGAGCAGCACATCCGCCGCGACAAGGCGACCTCCAACATCTGCACCGCGCAGGTGCTGCTGGCCGTGGTGGCCTCGATGTACGCCGTCTACCACGGCGCCGACGGGCTGCGCACGATCGCGCACCGCACCCACCGGTACGCCGCCGTCCTCGCCGCCGCGCTCGGCCGCGGCGGCGTCGCGGTGGCCCACGAGCAGTTCTTCGACACCCTCGAGGTGCCGGTGCCCGGCCGCGCCGACGAGGTCGTCTCCGCCGCGCGGGGGCTCGGCGTGCAGCTGCGCCGCGTCGACGCCGACACCGTCGGGGTGTCCACCTCCGAGGTCACCACCGCCGGCACCCTGGCCCGCGTCCTGGAGGCCTTCGGCGTGGACGTGCCCGACGCCGAGGCCCTCGACGCGCTCGACCAGGCCACGCCGGACGCGCTGCCCGAGCCGCTGGCCCGGCGCACGGAGTACCTGACGCACGAGGTGTTCCGCACCCACCGCAGCGAGACCCAGATGCTGCGCTACCTGCGCCGGCTCTCGAACCGCGACTACGCCCTCGACCGCGGGATGATCCCGCTCGGCTCCTGCACGATGAAGCTGAACGCGACCACCGAGATGGAGCCGGTCTCGCTGCCGGGCTTCGCCGACCTGCACCCGTTCGCACCGGCCGAGGACGCGCTGGGCTACCGGATGCTGGTCGACCAGCTGGAGGGCTGGCTGGCCGAGGTGACCGGCTACGACCGCGTCTCGATCCAGCCGAACGCCGGCTCGCAGGGCGAGCTGGCCGGGCTGCTCGCGATCCGGGGGTACCACCTGGGCCGCGGCGACGCGTCGCGCGACGTGTGCCTGATCCCGTCCTCGGCCCACGGCACCAACGCCGCCTCCGCGGTGATGGCCGGGATGCGCGTGGTGGTCGTCGCGGCCGACGAGGCCGGCGGGGTCGACCTGGCCGACCTGCGCGCCAAGTGCGAGCAGCACGCCGACACGCTGGCCGCGATCATGGTCACCTACCCCTCGACCCACGGGGCGTACGAGGACACCATCGGCGAGCTCTGCGACGTCGTGCACGAGCACGGCGGCCAGGTCTACGTCGACGGCGCGAACCTCAACGCCCTGCTCGGGCACGCCAAGCCGGGCGAGTTCGGCGGCGACGTGTCGCACCTGAACCTGCACAAGACCTTCTGCATCCCCCACGGCGGCGGTGGCCCCGGGGTCGGCCCGGTCGCGGTGCGCGAGCACCTCGCGCCGTACCTGCCCTCGCACGCGGCGCACCCCGAGGTCGCCAAGCGCGACGGCATCGGCCCGATCAGCGCCGCGCCGTACGGCTCGGCCGGCATCCTGCCGATCTCCTGGGCCTACGTGCGGATGATGGGCGGCGAGGGCCTGACCCGCGCCACCTCGGTGGCCGTACTGGCCGCCAACTACGTCGCGGCGCGCCTGGGCGAGCACTTCCCGGTGCTCTACCGCGGCCACAACGGGCTGGTCGCGCACGAGTGCATCCTGGACCTGCGCGGGCTCGCCAAGGAGACCGGCGTCAGCGTCGACGACGTGGCCAAGCGCCTGGTCGACTACGGCTTCCACGCCCCGACCATGTCCTTCCCGGTCGCCGGCACCCTGATGGTCGAGCCGACCGAGTCCGAGGACCTCGCCGAGATCGACCGGTTCTGCGAGGCGATGATCGCGATCCGCGAGGAGGTCCGTCGTGTCGAGGCGGGGGAGTGGAGCGCCGAGGACTCGCCGCTGCGCGGTGCCCCGCACACCTCACGCGCCCTCGTGGGCGAGTGGGACCGGGCCTACGACCGGCAGCTCGCGGTCTTCCCCAACGGGATCGACCCCGACAAGTACTGGCCGCCGGTGGGGCGGATCGACCAGGCCTACGGCGACCGCAACCTGACCTGCTCGTGCCCGCCGCTCGAGGCGTTCGCGGAGTGAGCGGGCTGCTTGAGCCCACGGCCCGTGCGGCCGTGGGCGTGCTGGCCCGCGCCCAGGCCACCGGGCGGATCCCGTCCCTGGTGGGCGGCGTCGTCCGCGACGGGGAGGTCGTCTGGAGCGCCGGTCGCGGCACCTCGGTGACCGAGCCGTCGTCCGACGGGCCCCGCCCCGACGCCGGCACGCAGTACAAGATCGGCTCGGTCACCAAGACGATGACCGGGGTGCTGGTCATGCTGGCCCGCGAGCGGGGCGACCTGGCGCTGGACGACACCGTCGGGCGCTTCCTGCCCGAGGGGCCGTTCGCCGACGCGACCCTGCGCGCGCTGCTGTCGCACTCGGCCGGGATCACCGCCGAGCCGCACGGCACCTGGTGGGAGCGCTCCACCGGCGGCGACCGGGCCGCCCTGGTGGCCGCGCACGCCGGCGCCGAGCGCGTGCTGGAGACCGGGTCCCAGCACCACTACTCCAACCTCGGTTTCGGGGTCCTCGGCGAGGTCGCGGCCGAGGTGGCCGGCTCGTCGTGGTGGGAGGCGCTCTCCGAGCAGGTCCTCGGTCCCCTGGGGATGACCCGGACGACCTACCAGTTCCAGGAGCCGTACGCCCGCGGCTGGGCCGTCGACGCCCTCACCGGCGAGCTGGTCGCCGAGCCGCTGCCCGACACCGGGGCGATGGCGCCGGCCGGTCAGCTGTGGAGCACCGTGACCGACCTCGGCACCTGGCTAACCGCGCTGGTGGACCCGGACGCCTCGGTGCTGCGCGAGGAGTCGCTGGTGGCGATGCGGACCCCGCAGGCCAGCACGCCCGGGGACCGGTCGGGCTCGTCGTACGGGCTGGGGGTCTCGATGACCGTGGCCGGCGGGCGGATGCTGGTGGGCCACGGCGGCTCCATGCCCGGCTTCACCTGCGGCGTCCTGGTCGACGTCGACTCGCGCACCGGCGCGGTGGTGCTGACCAACGGGGCGTACGGCCTCGGCGGCGCCACCCGCGAGCTGCTGGAGACGGTGCTGGACGCCGAGCCCCCGCTGCCGCGGGAGTGGACCCCGACGACCGCCCCGGTGCCGGACGTGGTGCGCGAGGTGCTGGGCACCTGGCACTGGGGCCACGCCCCGTCGGTGCTGCGCTGGGACGGCCGCCGCCTGCTGCTCGCCCCGACCGACGGTCCGGGACGGGTGATGTCGTTCGCGCCGACCGAGGACCCCGAGGTCTTCGTCGGCGCCGACGGCTACCTGACCGGCGAGACGCTGCGCGTGGAGCGGCACCCCGACGGGACGGTCAGCCACCTGGGCTGCGCGACCTTCGTCTACACCCGCGTCCCGTACGACCCCCACGCCCCGATCCCCGCCCCGACCGCCGAGATGACGATTCCGGACAGCCGAGATGACGCTCGCGGCGCCTCGAGATGACGATTTCGGCGCGCCCGGGTGGTGGTCGGGGCCCGTACGCCGGTCCAGACTGCGGCGGTGGCCGCACTCGCCCCCTCCTCACCCGCCCGTGACGTCCTGCAGCGCCGCCTGACCCAGCTCGCCGAGCGGCTCCCGGCCGCCGTCGCCGCGGCGCAGGAGGACCGGGACGACGGGCTGCACCGCACCCGCACGACCTGCCGTCGGATACGCGCGGTCCTGGCGGCGTACCGGCCGCTGGTCGAGCGCGAGCGGGTCGAACCGGTGCGTGACGAGCTGCGGTGGCTGGCCCGGGCGCTGGGGGAGCGCCGCGACGTCGAGGTGGTCGGCGAGCGCCTGGGCCGGCTGCTGGACGAGGAGGGGCCGCGCCTGGTGCGGGGGCCCGTACGCCGCCGGCTGGCGACCCATCAGCGGGCCGCCCGGAGGACGGCCGGTGCCGCCGACGACGTCCTGGGCTCGGACCGCTGCGCGCGGCTCCTCGACGCCGTGCGTCAGCTGGCCGAGTCGCCACCGTGGACCGACCGAGCGGGGAAGGAGGCCGGGAAGGTCGTGACCAAGCGGCTGCGCAAGGAGCTGTCCCGCGTCGCCGACCGGGTCGACGCCGTGCCCGACGGCGCGCCGGGGGCCCGGGCCCAGCGCGAGCGGGACGACGCCGTGCACGACCTGCGCAAGGCGGCGAAGCGGCTGCGGTACGCCGCCGAGGTCGCCCGCCCGGCCTTCGGCGCGGACGCCGACCGCCTCGCGAAGCGGGCCAAGCGGCTGACCACGGCGCTGGGGGACCGTCAGGACACCGTCGAGACGCGGGCGCTGCTGCGGACCCTCGCCGACGAGGCCGAGCGCGCCGGGGAGCCGACCTTCACCTGGGGCCGGCTGCACGCCCGCGAGGAGGCCGCGGCGCATGCCGTCGAGGCCGACCTGCCCCGGTTGTGGGGCTCGGTCGCCCGCGACGGGACGAGCGGCTGGGTGCGCTGAGCGGCACCGAGGGCGCCGAAAACGTCACCTCGAGGCGCCGCGAGCGTCATCTCGGCTGTCCGGAAGGGTCATCTCGGCGGGTCAGAGGGCCTGGGAGACGCTGGACATGTTGAAGTCCGGGAC
>JBBSKO010000156.1:0-5766 GCA_038256225.1 Propionibacteriales bacterium
CGGCCTGCGACATCAACCCGATCGTGTCCTGCGGCTCGGTGATGGCCAGCGACCAGGCCGAGGTCTTCGGGTTCCCGAACTCGCTGCTCGGGCTGATCGGCTTCGCGGCCGTCGTCACCCTCGGCCTCTCCCTCGTCCTCGGCGCCCGGCTGCCGCGCACGGTGCTCACCGGGCTCGCCCTCGGCGGCCTGGCCGGGCTCGTGTTCGTGCACTGGCTAGCCTTCCAGACCCTCTACGAGATCAACGCCCTCTGCCCGTGGTGCCTGGTGGTGTGGGCGGTGACGATCCCGATCGCGGTCTGGTCGACGCTGGTGGCCGCCGGGGCCGGCACCTCGCGCTCGCCCCGGGTCGTCGAGCGCCTCTGGAACGTGCGCTACCTGATCGTGCTCGGCTGGTACCTCGTGCTGGCAGGCGCCATCCTCGAGCGGTTCTGGGACTACTGGGTCACCCTGCTCTGACGCGGCTGACCCGGGCTCAGAGGGTGGGCAGCCAGTCCACCTGGCCGGCCAGCACGGCGTACCCGACGAACGCGCCCACGTCGAGGAACGTGTGGGCGACCACCAGCGGGGTCACCCGCTGCCACCGGCGGTAGAGCCAGCCGAACAGCAGCCCCATCGCCAGGTTGCCGACGAAGCCGCCGAGGCCCTGGTAGAGGTGGTAGCTGCCGCGCAGCAGGGCAGCCAGCCCGATCGCGCTCGCGTCGCCCAGGCCGGCCTGGCGCAGCCGGACCTGGACGAAACCGAGCACGACGAACTCCTCCGCGACGGAGTTCTGCAGCGCCGAGAGCACCAGGACCGGGTAGCGCCACCACTCCTCCGGCAGGCCCTGGGCGACCACCGTGAGGTTCGTGCCGAGCGCGAACGTCGCCAGGTAGAACACCACCCCGAGCGAGCCCACGCCGAGCGCGATCACCGCCCCGGAGCCGAGGTCGCGCCACCCGGCGCCCCGGAACCACACCTCGCGCACCCGGGTCCCCGAGCGCACCAGCAGGTAGGCGCACAGCAGCACCGGGACGATCGCGAAGCCCATCCGCAGCAGCTGGTAGACGAGGTCGAACCACGGCCGGTCCGGCGTCACCGAGCTGTTCAGCGTCGCTGCCTGCTCCGACAGCGCGCCCGGTGCGGTGACGGCCTCCAGCAGCTCGACCACGGAGTAGACCGCCGAGCGGCCCAGCGAGAGCAGCAGCACGAGGACGACCTCGAGCACGAGCAACGCCCGTGCCAGCTCGGGCACGCCTCCCGGGACGGGGCTGTCGCGGCGCAGCGCCTCCCAGGCGCGGGCCAGGCGGGGGGTCCGGGTCGTCGCGGGGGCGCTGGTCACCGGACCAGGATGCCCGGCGGTCAGTACGCCGTGATCCGCAGCGTCCGGAGCTTGGCGTAGAGGGTCGTGCGGGAGATGCCCAGCGCCGCCGCGGCGCGGACCTTGTTGCCTCCGTGCTGGTCGAGCGCGGCCACGATCGTGTCGCGCTCGGCGCGCTCCAGCGGGGCGAGGGTGCGGGCGCCGTCGCGGGACCGGTACGCCTCGGGCAGGTCGTCCACGGTGATCGGGCCGAGCCCACGACCCCGCACGGCGTGCTCGAGCACGGCGCGCAGCTCGCGCAGGTTGCCGGGCCAGGACTGGGCGCCGAGCGCGGCCAGGGCGGAGGGGGCGAGGTGGACCGAGGTGTCGCAGCCGAGGTCGACCAGCTGGGTCGCGACGAGGTCGGGGAGGTCGGCCGTGCGGGCGGCCAGCGGCGCCAGCTCGGTGCGGTCGGTGCAGGCCGAGACGAGCGCCGCGGCCCGGCCGCTGAGGTCGTCGACCGGCCCCGAGATCAGCACCACCCGGGGTGCCGCCCCGGTGGCGACGTGGGAGGCGACGAGGTCGACGAGGTGGTCGGGGAGCAGGTCGACCCCGTCCACGCAGACCGTGCCCTGCCCGGCCCGGACCAGGGAGGCGAAGTCGCGCGACCACGCCTGCGGACCGTCGAGCAGCGCGCGCGCTGCGGTCAGCACCGCGACCCGGTGGTCGCCGGCGAGCCGGGCGGCGCACGTCGTGCGGCCGGTGCCCGGCGCGCCCGCGACGAGTGCGGGACCGGTGGGCACGCGGCTGACCGGGGCGGTCCGGTTGCGGGGGCTGCGGGGACGCGCCAACGGCTCCACGTGGACCAGCACGCCGCCGCGCGTGCGCGCCACCCGCTCGACGCGGACCCGCGCCGCCACCCCGGACTCCAGGGTGATCTCGCGCGACAGCCCGGTGCTGCCGACGTCCTGGGCCAGCATCCGGAGCAGGGTCAGGTCCACCTGGCCGAGCAGGTCGAGCGCGGTCCGGTTCGACATCGTCAGGTCCTCCAGCATCGCCACGACCGCCCGGCGCCGTCCGGACGCGGCCTGGAAGGCGTGCAGCAGCTCGGTCTCGCTGACCCGGCTGCCGTCGAGCAGCCGCTGCTCGATGTCGGCGACCGCCCGGGCGACCACCAGCCGCAGCAGGGGGTCGGCGGACGCCGCGACGCAGGTGATGTCCAGGACGCCCTCGATCCGGCGGGTGACCGGGTGGAAGATCGGGTGGCCGTAGCAGCTGAAGTCGCGCAGCGGGACGGCGTAGTGCTCCGAGCCGTGCACCGCGATCCGCTCCCGCGTCTCCAGCACGGTCCCGGGGGCGTTGGTGCCGACCGCCTCCTCGAGCATGCTGACCCCGACGGCGACACCGAGGTCGTCGAAGGCGCGCTCCAGCCCCCGGTTGCCGCACCACCGCTGGGCCACGCGACCGTCCCGGTCGACGAGCAGGGTGGTGAAGACGGTCTCGCTGAGCTGGTCGCCAAGGTCGTCGAGCACCGGCGTGGCCGCGGCCATCAGCGGGCTCCGCAGGTCGACCTCGGCGTAGGTCAGCCCCTGGAGGGCCGAGGCAGGGTCGACGCCGGCCAGACCGGCGCGGCGCCACGAGTCGGCGATCGGTGCGCGCATCTCGTCGGTGAGGCTCACCGGGGTCCCCCTCGTGCCTGACGTCCGAGCCGTGCTGGTGTGGTCGCGGTCACAGTAACCCGCGACCCCGACGGCCTGTCCAGAACCTGAACACCCGTACGCCCCGCGACCTGCGACGGTGACGGGAGTCACAACGTCGCGGACCGCGGCGTACCGGCCCCCGACCCGAGGAGCACGCATGAAGACCCAGGCCGCCGTCGTCTACGAAGCAGGCAAGCGCATCGAGATCGAGGAGCTCACCCTCGACAAGCCCCAGTCGGGCGAGGTCCTCATCCGCTACACCCACGCCGGGCTCTGCCACTCCGACGTGCACATCGCCCACGGCGACCTCGAGGCGCGCCTGCCGATGGTGCTCGGCCACGAGGGCGCCGGGATCATCGAGGAGGTCGGCCCGGGCGTGACCCGCGTGAAGGTCGGCGACCACGTGGTCTGCTCCTTCATCCCGAACTGCGGGTCGTGCCGCTACTGCGCCAACGGTCAGCAGTCCATCTGCGACATGGGCGCCACCATCCTCGAGGGCTACCTGCCGGGCGAGCGGTTCCCGATCACCGGCCCTCGCGGGCAGTACGGCGCGATGTGCATGCTCGGCACCTTCAGCCAGTGGGGCGTGATCCACCAGAACTCCTGCGTCCCGGTCGACGACGACCTGCCCCTCGACAAGGCCGTGCTCGTGGGCTGCGGCGTGCCGACCGGCTGGGGCTCGGCGGTCAACACCGCCGACGTCAAGGCCGGTCAGACCGTCGTGGTGATCGGCGTCGGTGGCATCGGCATCAACGCGGTGCAGGGCGCGGCGCTCTCGGGCGCCAAGAACGTGATCGCGGTCGACCCGCTGGCCAACAAGCGCGAGAAGGCGATGGAGCTCGGCGCCACGCACGCCTTCGCCAGCACCGGCGAGGCGATGGAGACGCTGACCAACCTGACCCGGGGCCAGATGGCCGACTCCGCCATCCTCACCCCCGGCCTGATGACCTCCGAGATCGTCGGCGAGGGCTTCAACGCCGTCGGCAAGGGCGGCGTGGTGGTCCTGACCGGCCTGAACAAGCTCGACGAGATGAACATCCAGCTGCCCGGCTCGGTGATGACGCTCTACCGCAAGCAGCTCAAGGGCAGCCTGTTCGGCGACTGCAACCCGACCACCGACATCCCCCGGATCCTCGGCCTCTACCAGTCCGGCGACATCAAGCTCGACGAGATCATCACCAGGACCTACACCCTGGACCAGGTCAACGAGGGCTACGACGACCTGCTCAACGGCGAGAACGTCCGCGGCGTCGTCGTCCACAGCCACTGACACCGGCGGCTGACGAGGAGAACCGGTACCGATGACGAGACTCCCCTCCGGGGCGGCGGGCTCGACCCCTGCCCCGGAGGTGGTCGGCCGGGCGCGGGAGAGCGAGCTGCTCGAGGCCGCCCTGCGCAGCGGGGCGCACGTCGTGCTGGAGGGCCCTCCGGGCACCGGCAAGTCGACGCTGCTGCGCGAGGTCGCCCGCCGACGTGACTCCGCCTTCGTCCTGGTCGAGGGCAACGCCGAGCTGACCCCGGCCCGCCTGGTGGGCCACTTCGACCCCGCGCTCGTGCTCGAGCGCGGCTACGCCGTCGACGTCTTCGTCGACGGCCCCCTGCTCGACGCCCTGCGCGAGGGCGGGCTCCTCTACGTGGAGGAGCTCAACCGCGTCCCCGAGGAGACCCTGAACACCCTGCTCACGGTGATGTCGGAGCGCGAGATCACCGTCCCGCGGCTCGGCACCGTCCGGGCGGAGCCCGGGTTCGGCATGGTCGCCGCGATGAACCCGTACGACGCCGTGGGCACCGCCCGCGTCTCCAGCGCCGTCTACGACCGCACCTGCCGGATCACCATGGGCTACCAGTCCGCGGAGGCGGAGGAGCAGATCGTGGCCGGGCGCTGCGCGCTGCCGTCGCCGGGGTGGGGCGCGTCCGCGGTCGCGCTGGTCCGGGCCACCCGCAGCCACCCCGAGATCCGGGTCGGGTCGTCGGTGCGCGGCGCGATCGATCTCGCCGGCATGGCGCACGAGCTGGCCCGCTCGCGCGGGGTCGCGCCGGGCGACTGGGACGCCGGCCTGGACTCCGCGCTGGTCGCGCTGAGCGGGCGGGTCCGGGTCGACGAGGCGTCGCAGCGGACGGCCGAGCAGGTCATCGAGGAGCTCTACGCCGAGCACTTCGGTCCGCGCCCCGACGACGGTTCCGACGACTCCGGGGAGGGCGAGCCACCGGGGGAAGCCTGAGCCCGCCCCCCGCCGGGGCGGGCCCCTCCGCAGCGCCGCCACCCCCCGCCCCGGGTGAGCCGAGCGAGTCACGCCGGGGGCGCCCCGAGCGCTCCAACCCCCGAGCCGAGCTGTCCGGCAACGCCCGCTTCGCCGAGCTCTCCCCCGAGGTCGGCGAGCTCGACGTCGACGCGCTCCGTGAGGCGCTGGGCGAGGACCCCGACGAGGTGCTGCCGCTGCTCGCGGCGATGAGCCGCGCCACGGACCAGCAGCTGCGCGCGAAGGTCCAGGCCCTGGTCCCGCGCCTGGTGCTCGACCGCGCCCGGTCGGGCTCGCGGGGGCGGACGGGGTCCGGCCGGCTGCGGCGGCGCCCGGCGCACCTGGGCGGCGACCTGGACGTCGACGCGTCGCTGGAGGCGATCGCGGGCGCGCGCGCCGCCGGCGCGCGGCCGTCGATGGAGGACCTGACCGCCACCTCGTGGCAGCGCCCCGACACCGCGGTCTGCCTGCTGCTGGACCGGTCGGGCTCGATGGACGGCCCGCGGCTGGTCACGGCGGCGATGGCGGCCGCCGCGGTCGCGCTGCGC
>JBBSKO010000157.1:0-5760 GCA_038256225.1 Propionibacteriales bacterium
CCCTGGCCGCCGAGGAGGCCGGCTGGGCGCCGCCGGGCACGCTGACCGCGCTGGTGGTCCCGTCTCCCCAGGTACGCCCGGTGCTCGCCGCCCTGCCCCCCGGCACCCTGTCGGTGACCGACGTCGCCGGCCTCGACGACGCGGCCGTGCTGCTGGTGCCCGACTGCCACGGTTCGGCCCGGTCCACCACCTTGGGCCGGGTCGCGGACCGCGGCGTCGTCGCCGGCCCGGCCCGCCCCTGGACCGACGTCCGCCGCTCGGTCGACCGCGCCCGCCGGGCGCACGCCCTGGGGCTGGGCGGGGACACCGAGGAGCACCTCGAGCAGCTGGTGCTCACCGCCGACCCCGAGGCGCTCGCCGACCTCCGGGCCCGCGCGCTGGCCCCCCTGGCCGACCTCAAGCCTGCGGCGGTGGAGAAGCTGACCGCGACCCTGCGGTCCTGGCTGCTCCACCAGGGCCGCCGCGAGGACGTCGCCGCCGACCTCTTCGTGCACCCGCAGACCGTCCGCTACCGCCTGCAGCAGCTGCGCGAGCTCTACGGCGAGGACCTCGAGGACCCCGCCACGGTGCTGCGTCTCGTGATCGCCCTGGGAGCGCTCCCGTAGGTTGGCGGCATGCCGAAGCACCCCCGTCCGGCAGGACGTTCCGCCCTGCCCGGGCTCGTGGCCGGTCTCGCCGCCCTGACGCTGCTGCTGGGCGCCTGCTCCGGCGGCGCCGGGAGCGACACCGCCGACGCCGCCGACCCGTCCTCCTCCGCCACGCCCACGGCGCCGTCGTCGGAGGCCTCCCCGGACTCCCCGACGGCCGCGCCCAACGGGGAGCAGTACGTCGCGCTGGGTGACTCCTACACCGCCGCCCCCCTCGTGCCGTCCACGGACACCGCCGACGGCTGCCTGCGCTCGGACGGGAACTACCCGCACCTCCTCGCCGCCGAGCTGGGCTACGAGCTCACCGACGTGAGCTGCGTGGGCGCCACGACCACCTCGATGATCGGGGTGCAGCAGACCCAGTCGGGCGCGCAGCCGGCCCAGTTCGACGCGCTCGGCCGCGGGACCGACCTGGTCACGGTCGGCATCGGCGGCAACGACGTCGAGCTGTTCACCACGCTGTTCCAGCAGTGCCTGCCGCTCGCGGCCCAGGACCCCGACGGGGCGCCCTGCACCGAGCAGCTGAAGGGCGGGCCGGACGACCTGCTCCCCGCGGTGTCCCGCGTGGACGGGCTCGTCGAGGCCATCGTCACCGGGATCCGGCAGCGGGCCCCCCAGGCCGAGATCGTCGTCGTCGACTACCCGCAGCTGCTGCCCGCCGAGGGCAGCTGCGAGGCCGGGGCCCTCGCCGCCGGCGACTACGCCTACGTCCGCGAGGTCAACGCCGCGCTGTCGCGCGCGGTGATGGCCGGCGCCCGGGCGGCCGACGCCGAGGTGATCGACGTGCTCGGCATGAGCCGTGGTCGCGACGTCTGCTCCGAGGACCCCTGGGTCAACGGCATCCAGACCGACCCGGAGGCCGCCCTGGCCTTCCACCCGTTCGCCGTCCAGCAGGAGGCCGTGGCCGACGCCATCGCCGAGCTGGTCCGCTGACCCGCCGGGTCAGCCCACCCGGACGGCCGACCACGCCGCCCTGACGGTGACGGCCGGCACCGACCTGGCGCCGTACAGGTCCTTGGCGGCCTGGACGGTGGCCGCGCGCGCGGCACGGTAGTCGGTGCGCGGGGTCATGTAGAGCGTCAGCGCGCGGTACCAGATCGCCGTCGCCTGCTCCCGGCCGATGCCGGTCACCGCGGACCGGTCGCAGGTCGCGCTGTCGTGGGCGGTGCCGCCGATCTCCTTCGGGCCGCTGCCCTCGGCCAGCAGGTAGAAGAAGTGGTTGGCCGGGCCCGAGGAGTAGTGGACGTCGACCTTCGCGACCCGTCGGGAGTAGCAGGAGAGGCTCAGCCCGTCGGCGTGCGGGTCGTCCATCCGCCGGATGTAGCGGGTGGCGGGGTCGTACCTCCTGAAGACCTCGCTGCCGAGCACGTAGTCGCCGGGATCGGTGGCGCTGTCGGCCGAGAACTCCACCATCGTGCCGAGGATGTCGCTGGAGGCCTCGTTGAGCCCGCCGGGCTCGCCGCGGTAGATCAGGCCGGCGGTCGCGCTCGTGACGCCGTGGGTCATCTCGTGGCCGACGATGTCGTAGGAGGTCAGCGGGCCGAGCCCACCCCCGCCGTCGCCATAGGTCATGCAGAAGCAGTAGTCGTCCCAGAAGGCGTTGGCGAAGCGGCCCGCGTGGACCAGGGAGCTGGCGCCGACACCGTCGTCGCCGATCCCGATCCGGCTGAAGCCGTCCTCGTAGAAGTCCCAGGTGGCCGCGGCGCCGTGGTGGGCGTCGACGGCGGTGGTCTGCGGGTCCGCCAGCGTGCCGTCGCCCCAGACGTTGTCGAGGTCGGTCACGAGCGGGTTGACGCCCCGGCGGCCCAGGGAGGCGTCGTAGGTGCGGCTGGCGCCCCGGGTCCCGTCGACCATGGAGTAGACGCCCTGCGAGCCGAGGGTGGACTCGACCGGGACGGTGCCGACGTAGTGGCCCTGGCCGGTGCCGGTCTCGGCCAGCACCGAGGGCCACCGGTCGAGGACATCGCGGGACCCGCCGGGCCCGCGGGCCGCGACGAAGACCAGCTCGCCCACCGGCGACCCGTCGGCGCGCGCCCCGCGCACCTCGACCCGCCAGGCCAGGCGGGGCGGGTCGCCGACGGCGAGCACGACGAGGTCCCGGCGCGCGGACTCGTCCTGCAGGTCGAGCCGGGCCCGGGCCGTACGGACCGCGCTCGCCGCCGTGACGGTCGGCCGGGTCGCGACCCGGACGCGGGTGGTCGGGCCGGTCAGCGAGTCGTCGCCCGCTCCGCCCTGGTGGACGACCACGTCGCCGCCGACCACCTCCAGCCCGGCGTGGGTCCGCCGGAAGCGCACGTGGCTGCGGCCCTGCGCCTCCAGCACCGTGTCGACGGCCACCAGCGCGTCCCGCGGGCCGAGCCCGGCCAGGTCCCGTGCGGCGCGCCGAGCGGTGTCCCGGGCCGCGTCCGCCCGGGCGCCGTCCTCGGGCCCGGCGGCAGCGGACCGCGGCGAGGCGGCCGCGGCGAGGACTGCCGTCCCGGCGTGCGCGGGTGCGGCCTGGGCAGGCGCGGCGAGCGCGGTCGCAACGCCGGACGCGCACAGCAGCGCCAGGGCGACGAGGGGCGGACGGTTCACGGTGCCTCCTGGGACGGGTCACCGGAGCGCCGGCGGCCCGCTCAACCTAGGACGGCCCGCCGGCCGCCACGAGGGCCATCCACAGGCACTCGGAAGGACCTCCGACCCTGCCCGGGCCCAGGCTCAGAGCGCGCGGTGGGTGACCCGTCCGTCGACCACGGTCAGCGCGACGCGCGTGCCCCGCAGGTGCCCGTTCGAGGCGGCCGAGTCCGGCTCGAACTCCAGCGGGTCGGCGTCGAGCAGGGCCAGGTCGCCGCGGGACCCGGCGGCCACCGTGCCCTGCCCGTCGGTGCTGGCGGCCAGCGCCTCCATCGTGGTCAGGGCCTGCTCGGGGTGCCACGGCTCGCGCAGGTCGCCCGAGCGGTGGACCGCCGCACCCATCGCCAGCCAGGGGTCGAGCGGCGAGACCGGCGCGTCGGAGCCCAGGACCAGGCGGGCGCCGGCGTCGAGCATCCAGCGGAAGGCGAAGCACCGGTCGCCCTGGCCCGGCCAGACCAGCTCGGTCAGGTCCCGGTCGTCGAGCAGGTGCGCCGGCTGGACGCTCGCGCGCAGCCCCAGCCGGGCGATCCGGCTCACGTCGTCGCGCAGCACCAGCTGGGCGTGCTCGATCGAGCCGCGCGCGCGGCTGATCTCGTAGGCGTCCAGCGCCCCGGTCACCGCGGCGTCGCCGATGGCGTGGGTGGAGACCTCGAGCCCGTGCTCGCGGGCCCGGGTCAGCAGCGCGACCAGCTCGGCGCCGCTCTGGTTGGGGGCGCCGTGAGCGTGCTGCACCCGCTCCGCGTCGGCGTACGGCTCGCAGCACCACGCCGTCCGCGTGTTCAGGGAGCCGTCGCTGATGATCTTCAGCGGCCCCATCGTCAGACGCGGGTCACGCGCCAGCGGGTCGCCGGTGCGCAGCCCGGCGTCGATCACGGCGTCCAGGCCGTCCGCGTACGTCGCCATCCGGACCCGGAGCAGGTCGCACCCGGCCTCCCAGCGCGCGCACCACTCCTCCGCGCCGCCGGAGAACTCGAAGTCGACGACCCCGACCACGCCCAGCGACGCGGCGGCCTCGAGCGAGCGCCGGTACGCCGCCGGGGAGGTGCCCTCGCTGCCGACCAGCTCGTCGAGGCGGGCGTACGCCGGGAACCAGTCGTTCTCGGCGACCACGCCGTCGCGCCACTCGATGCCCAGGGCGCGCATCCCGGCCGAGCTGACCCACGCGTGGTGCGCGTCGCCCGCGATCAGCACCACCACGCGGTCGCCGACCACCTCGTCGAGCTCGACGGTGCTGGCGCGGCGGTACCAGCCGCCCGGGCGGTGCCCGAAGCCGACGACCGGGGCGTCCCCGTCGTCCTCGCCGAGGACGTCGGCCAGCAGCCGCAGGCAGTCCTCGGGCGAGCGCGCCTCGGAGAGGTCGAGCCGCTCCCGGTTCAGCGTCCACTGGCCGAGGTGCGTGTGCTGGTCCCACAGTCCCGGCATCAGCCAGCGACCCTCCGCAGCCACCTCCTCGACCCCGTCGGGCCGGTGCAGGCGTGGGCCCACCTCGGTGACGCGTCCGTCCTCGACGAGCACGTCGACGGGTCCCCCGCCCGCGGGACCAGGGGCGGCGGGCGCGGCGGCGGGCGCGGGCTCGAGCGGCACCAGGTGGGCGTCGCGGATCAGCAGGCTGGGCACGGGCGCCAACGTAGGAGACAGACGGTCGTCACACCGCACCGGGCCAGGGGGCGGACGGGGCGCTACCGTGACGCCCGTGCGGGGTCGAGTCGTCGGGCTGGTCGTCCTGCCGGCCTTCCTGGGGCTCGGCGGGGGCTGGGTCCTGGTCGGCCTGGACGCCCGGTCGGACGCCGCGGCGGGGCCCGCAAGCCCCCTGGCGGCCAGCTCGCCGTCGGTCCCGGTGACGACGGAGGAGCCGTACGCCGCCGACGGCGGCCCGCCGCTGGGCACCGTCGAGGCCCAGGTGCACGACGGTCGCCGGCTCGCCCGGGCGCTCCTGCGGGCGGACGTGTGAGGCGCACGGCCCCGGCCGCCCTCCTGGCGGCACTGACGCTGGTGGCGTGCTCGGCGGAGCCGGCCGAGCAGCCAGGGAAGGCCGCGGAGGACCCGTACGCCGCCGCGGTCAGCGACCCGCAGGAGGACTCGCTGTACCCCGACGTCGGGGACCCGGGCGTCGACGCGCTGCACTACGACCTGGACCTCGCCTGGGACCCGGACGCCCGCGAGCTCACCGCGACCGAGGTGCTCACCTTCCGCGCGACGACCACCGCGGAGTCCTTCCGGCTCGACCTCGGCGAGCCCCTCGAGGTCACCGCCGCCACCCTGGACGGGGAGCCGGTCGGCGTGGCTCGGGAGGGCAAGGACCTCGTCGTCGACGCGCCCGTCGAGGCCGACGCGCGCCACGAGCTCGCACTGGACTTCACCGGCACGCCCGAGCCGGTCCCGGCCCCGAGCGCGCGCGCCGACATCGCCACCACCGGGTGGCAGACCACGCCGACCGGGGAGACCTGGACGATGCAGGAGCCCTACGGCGCCTACAGCTGGTACGCCGTCAACGACCACC
>JBBSKO010000158.1:0-5752 GCA_038256225.1 Propionibacteriales bacterium
GCTGGGCCGGATGAACCGCGCCGGCACCGACCCCGCGCTGGCGTCGGCGAGCGACCAGGACGCCGGGGTGGGGGAGCGGCTGCTCGCCCTCGTCGCCGAGGCGCGCGCGTCCGGCACCGACCCGGAGCAGGCGCTGCGGGCCGCCGTACGCCGCCGGCTGACGCCCGGCTGACGCCCGGCCGACGACGTCGCGGGCTCCCCCAAATTGCGGGGTGTCGGCACGCCTCGGGGGGTGCCAGTCTCGAGGTGGGCGGTAACGGCCGTCCCGAGCCCAGCAACGGAGACCGGCATGTCCAGATCCAGGCGAACGATCCTCACTGCCGGCGCCGCGCTGGCCGTGGTGATGGCAGGGCTGAGCGGGCCCGGTGGGGCCCAGGCCTCCCCCTCCCCAGGGTCCGGCGGTCCGCCGGAGACGGTGGTCGACCTCACGGGTCCTCGCGGCGTCGACGCCCTCGGCCGGGGACGCACCCTGGTGACCGAGGCGGACGGCACCTTCAGCCTGGTGGTCGAGCGACGCGGCGAGGAGGCGTACGTCGCCGAGCTCGGGCGGCTCGACACGACCTTCGCGCCGGCCGTGGCGCTCGGTCGCGGGGGTGTCGTCTTCCTGCTCACCGGGGCTGCTGCCCCTCCGGAGGAAGCGGCGATGGACAGGCTGGGCGGGGAGGAGCCCGCGAGCGTGCCCGCGGCCGGCGCCACCCTCTACAAGTGGCGTCACGGGTACGCGCGACCCCGGCCGGTCGCCGACATCGGTGCGTACCAGCAGACCGACCCCGACCCGACGGACCTGGAGGACCTGCCGGAGGACAGCAACCCGTTCGGGCTCGCGGCGCTGCCGGGCGGTCGCCTGCTCGTGGCCGACGCCGCCGGCAACGACCTGCTCCGCGTCAAGCGCAACGGTGACATCGAGACCGTGGCGAGACTGCTGCCCCGCACGGTCGAGGTGCCGGCCGGCCTGCCGGACGTCCCGCCCGAGGAGGGCGGCCCGCTGCCACCGGCCGGCACCCCGATCCCGTCGGAGGGGGTGGCCACCTCGGTCACGGTCGGCCCCGACGGGGCCTGGTACGTCGGGGAGCTGCGGGGTTTCCCCGCGACTCCCGGGACGTCGCAGATCTGGCGGGTCGAACCCGGCACGACGGACGCGACCTGCGACCCGGACCACCCACGACGCGGTGCGTGCACGCGCTTCGCCGACGGGCTGACCTCGGTGGTCGACCTCGGCGCCAGCCGGAGGCACCTCTACGCCGTGGAGCTCTCCGAGCAGAGCTGGCTCTCGTTCGAGCTCGGCGTGCCCGGTGCCGAGGTGGGGGCCGTGAAGCGGCTGGACCGCCGGGGTGCCCCGGCCGGTGAGCTGGCGCGGGGCGAGCTGGTCCTGCCCGGCGGCGTCGACGTGGACGACGGGGTCTACGTCACCGGACCGATCTTCGGACCGGGGGCGCTGCTCCGGTTCGGCTAGGATCCCGGGCGCTGCGGCCCGCCCGCGTCAGAGGGCGGGCCGCAGGTGCGCCCAGGGGGCGGCGTCCTCGAGCTGGGCCGCGAGCCGGACCAGGAGCGCCTCGCTGCCCAGCCGCCCGACCAGCTGGACGCCCATCGGCAGGCCCTCGGGCGTCCGGTGCAGCGGGAGGCTGATCGCGGGGCGGCCGGTGAGGTTGGCCAGCTGGGTGTAGGGCACCCAGCCGAGGTTCTCCCGGATCAGCTGCTGGACCAGCGGGGTGAACCGGAGCAGGCCGGCGGCCTTCGCCCGCAGCAGCACCCGCTGGCCGAGCACGGCCGCGGCCGGCAGGTCGAACTGGCCGACCCGCGGCGGCGGGGTGGCGGTGGTCGGCGTCAGCAGCAGGTCGTGGTCGCGGTGGAACGCGGCGAGACGGCGTACGTGGTGGTGGCGGTTCTCGACCGCGGCGACGTAGTCGGTGGCGCTGGTCGCGCGGCCGAGCGCGGCCATCAGCAGCGTGTCGGGCTCGAACCCCTCGTCGCCGGCGCCCGAGCGGGCGCGGAAGTCGGCCACCGAGCGCGCGCAGTGCACGAACCAGCTGGTGAGGAAGTCCTGGGCCAGGGCCTCGTCGTCGACGGGCTGCTCGTCGAGCTCGACCACCTCGTGGCCCTGCGCCGCGAGCAGGTCCGCGGCGTGGCGGACCGCGGCCAGGGCCTCGGGGTGGACGTCAGGGGTGATCCGGCTGGCCGTGCAGACCGCGACCCGCAGACGGCCGGGGTCGCGGCCGACCTCGGCGGCGTACGACTCCGCGGGCGGCGCCGGCAGGAACGGCTGGACCTCGCTGGCCCCGGCGAGCACGTCGAGCATCGCGGCGGTGTCCCGCACGGTGCGCGAGAGCACCCCGTCGACCGCGGTGCCGGAGATGGTCTCGCCGACCGTCGGTCCGACCGGGAGCAGGCCGCGCCCGGCCTTCAGGCCGACCAGGCCGCAGGCCGAGGCCGGGATCCGGATCGAGCCGCCGCCGTCGCTGGCCGCCGCGCAGGGCACGACGCCCGCGGCGACCGCGGCCGCCGACCCGCCCGAGGACCCGCCGGGTGTGCGGTCGAGGTCCCAGGGGTTGCGGGAGGGACCGTGCACGGCCGGCTCGGTGATGCCCTTGGCCCCGAGCTCGGGGGTGTTGGTCTTGCCGAGGACGACCAGGCCGGCGGCCAGCCACCGGTCGACGACCACGGCGTTGTCGACGGCCGGGACGTCGACCATCGACCGGGACCCACCGCTGGTCGGGTACCCGGCCAGGTCCTGACCGAGGTCCTTGAGCAGGAACGGCACCCCGGCGAAGGGCGCGTCGGCCGGGGCGCCGGCGTGGCGCACCGGCGGGTCGAGCTCGGTCACGACGGCGTTGATGCGGGGGTTGACCTCGGCCAGCCGGGCCCGCGCGGCGGCGACGAGGTCGGCGGAGGTGGCCTGCCCGTCGCGGACCAGCGCGGCCAGGCCGACGGCGTCGTGGGCGGCGTACTCGTCATGGCTCAGCACGAGCCGCAGGCTAGCCGTCCGGCGTCCGCCTCCGGGACCTCCGCACGGTCTAGGGTTGGCGGCGTCCCGTCCCGCAGCTCAGGAGCATCCCAGTGGCAGCAATCGAAGCAGTCGGCGCACGCGAGATCCTCGACTCCCGCGGCAACCCCACCGTCGAGGTCGAGGTGCTCCTCGACGACGGCGTGTTCGCCCGCGCGGCCGTCCCCAGCGGCGCCTCCACCGGCGCCTTCGAGGCCGTGGAGCTCCGCGACGGCGGCGAGCGCTACCTCGGCAAGGGCGTCCAGGGCGCCGTGGACGCCGTCATCGACCGGATCGGCCCCGCCCTCGTCGGCGTCGAGGCCGACGACCAGCGCCTGGTCGACCAGGTGATGCTCGACCTCGACGGCACCCCGAACAAGGCCGAGCTGGGCGCCAACGCGATCCTCGGCGTCTCGCTGGCCACGGCCCGCGCCGCCTCGGAGTCCGCCGGGCTGCCGCTCTACCGCTACGTCGGCGGCGCCAACGCCCACGTGCTGCCGGTGCCGATGATGAACATCCTCAACGGCGGCTCGCACGCCGACTCGAACGTCGACGTCCAGGAGTTCATGGTCGCCCCGATCGGCGCCCCGACCTTCCGTGAGGCCGTCCGGATGGGCGCGGAGGTCTACCACGCCCTGAAGTCGGTGCTCAAGCAGCGCGGCCTGGCCACCGGCCTGGGCGACGAGGGCGGGTTCGCGCCGAGCCTGGACTCCAACCGTGCCGCGCTCGACCTGATCGGCGAGGCCGTCGGTGCCGCCGGGCTCAGCCTGGGCTCCGACATCGTGCTGGCCCTCGACGTCGCCGCGACCGAGTTCTGCGAGGGCGACGTGTACACCTTCGAGGGCGGCTCGAAGTCCGCTGAGGAGATGACGGCCTACTACGCCGAGCTCGTCGACTCCTACCCCATCGTCTCCATCGAGGACCCCCTCGACGAGGAGGACTGGGCCGGCTGGCGCACCATGACCGAGCAGCTCGGTGACCGGATCCAGATCGTCGGCGACGACCTCTTCGTCACCAACGTCGAGCGCCTGCGTCGCGGCATCGAGGGTGGCCAGGCCAACGCGCTGCTGGTCAAGGTCAACCAGATCGGCTCGCTGACCGAGACCCTCGACTCCGTCGACCTCGCCCACCGCGCCGGCTTCCGCTGCATGATGAGCCACCGCTCGGGCGAGACCGAGGACACCACGATCGCCGACCTCGCCGTGGCCACGAACTGCGGTCAGATCAAGACCGGCGCCCCGGCCCGCTCGGAGCGGGTGGCCAAGTACAACCAGCTGCTCCGCATCGAGGAGGAGCTCGGCGACGCCGCCCGCTACGCCGGCGCCGCCGCCTTCCCGCGCCTGACGCGCTGAGCAGGAGCCGAGGAGACGTGGCCGACCGCCCCGACAAGCGCCGACCGCCCACGCGGGGTCGCAGCCGACCCCGGACGGGCGGGGCCGGTCGGGCCGCGTCCGGCAGCGGGACCCCGGGCACCGGACCGGTCGCGGCCTCGCCCCGGCGCCGCCCGCGGCTGACCGGCCGCTCGGCGGTGCTGGTCCTGGTGCTCGCGGTGCTCGCGGTCAGCTACGCCTCCTCGATGCGCGCCTACCTCGAGCAGCGCGCCCACATCGGGGACCTGAAGGCCGAGATCACCGAGCGCGAGGCCGCGATCGACGACCTCAGCCTCGAGCGGCAGCGCTGGGACGACCCGGCCTACGCCGAGCAGCAGGCCCGGGAGCGGTTCGGCTACGTGATGCCGGGGGAGACCTCCTACGTCGTGCTCGACGAGGACGGCGAGCCGCTCGAGCCCGAGGCGACCCTGTCCGGCGACACGCCTGTCGACCCCGCCGACGAGCAGGCCTGGTGGGACCGGGCCTGGTCCTCGGTCGAGACCGCCGGCGACCCGCCGCGCACCGAGGACGCGCCCGCGGTGCGCGTCGACGGCACCCAGCGGTGAGCGTCGAGCCCCACGACGAGCGGGTGGTCCGCGAGCAGCTCGGACGCCCCGCGCGCGCCATCCACGCCGTCGCCCACCGCTGCACCTGCGGCGCGCCCGATGTCGTGACGACCGAGCCGCGGCTGCCCAACGGCACCCCGTTCCCGACCACCTACTACCTGACCTGCCCGCGGGCCGCGTCCCGGATCGGCACGCTCGAGGGATCCGGGCTGATGCGCGAGATGCAGGACCGCCTCGGCGAGGACCCCGCGCTGGCGCAGGCGTACGCCGCCGCGCACCGCGGCTACCTCGCCGACCGTGCGGCCCTGGGCGACGTGCCCGAGATCGACGGCATCTCGGCCGGAGGGATGCCCGACCGCGTGAAGTGCCTGCACGTGCTCGCCGGGCACGCGCTGGCGGCCGGCCCCGGCGTCAACCCGCTCGGGGACGAGGTGCTCGCGCTGCTGGGGGACTGGGGCGCCGAGGGCCCGTGCGTCGTGGTGCCCGAGGACGAGCGCGACGCGGCCGGACGCGACGATGACTGACCGTACCGACGGTGGGCCGGTGGTCGCGGCGATCGACTGCGGCACCAACACCGTCAAGCTGCTGATCGGCGCGCTGCCCGACGTCGCCGTCCGCGAGGCCCGGATGGTGCGGCTCGGCGAGGGCGTCGACCGCACCGGGGAGCTGTCGGAGGCCGCGCTGGAGCGCACCTTCGCCGCCCTCGACGAGTACGCCGACCTGCTCGCCGCCCACGACGTCTCCCGGCTCCGGTTCTGCGCCACCTCCGCGACCCGCGACGCCACGAACGCCGACCTCTTCGCCGCCGGCGTCCAGCAGCGGCTCGGCGTCCGGCC
>JBBSKO010000159.1:0-5744 GCA_038256225.1 Propionibacteriales bacterium
AGCGGGTCCCGGCCGGCGAGCTGATGCGCGCCGGCATCGTGCACGCGATCGTCCCGGAGACCGGCGACGCCGAGACCTTCACCGCGAGCGTGGCGGCCGCGGTCGTCGGGCGGCTGCGCGAGGTCGCCGGGCGCTGAGGTCCGGGCTCAGGCCGGGCGGCCCGGCGGGTGCTGTCGTACTGCCGCAATTGCGAAGTTCTGACACATCCGGCGCCCAGAATTCAGTCGAAACCACGCAATTGCGCCAGGACGACAACCCGCCGGTGACCACACCGACCCGAACCGGACGCCCGGCGGGTGACGCCCGGCGGGCGGCGGGCGGCGGGCGGTCAGCCCTCCAGCATCGCCCGCACCTCGTCGGCGGTCATCGCCCGGCCGAGCACGTCACCGTCGTCGAGGACGCTGCGGGCCAGCGCGCCCTTGCGCTCCTTGAGCTCCATCACCTTCTCCTCGATGGTGTCGGTGGCGACCAGGCGGTAGACCATCACCGGCCGGGTCTGGCCGATCCGATGCGCCCGGTCGACGGCCTGGGCCTCCACCGCGGGGTTCCACCACGGGTCGAGGACGACGACGTAGTCCGCCTCGGTCAGGGTCAGGCCGACACCCCCGGCCTTGATGCTGATCAGGAAGGCGGTGGCGTCGCCCTCCTTGAACTCCCGCACGACCGCGGGCCGGTCCCCCGTGCTCCCGTCGAGGTACACCGTGGTCATGCCCTCGGCCTCCAGCCGGGCGCGGGCCCGCCTCAGGAAGCTGGTGAACTGGCTGAAGACCAGCACCCGGTGGCCCTCCTGGGCGATCTCCCGCAGCCGGGAGACCAGCTCGTCGAGCTTGGCCGAGCCGACGTCCTCGTGCTCGGGGTCGACCAGGGCCGGGTCGAGGCTCAGCATCCGCAGCCGGGTCAGCGCGGCGAAGATCGCGACCCGGTTGGCGTCGAAGTCGTCGAGCAGGCCCAGCAGCGCCTGCCGCTCGCGCTGCAGCCGCGAGTCGTAGATCCGGCGGTGCTGCGTGCCGAGGGTGACCGCCACGACCTGCTCCTGCTTGGGCGGCAGGTCGGCGGCGACCACCTCCTTGGTGCGGCGCAGCAGGAAGGGCCGGATCCGCCGCCGGAAGCGGGCCAGGGCCTCCTGGTCCCCCCGCTTCTCGACCGGCGAGGCCACCTGCTCGGTGAAGCGCCGCGGGTCGGGGTAGAGCCCGGGCGCCACGATCGAGAGCAGCGCCCACAGCTCGGAGAGCCGGTTCTCGATCGGGGTGCCGGTCAGCGCCAGGCGGAAGCCGGCGTCCAGGCAGCGCACCGCCTGGTAGGTCTTGCCGCGGTGGTTCTTGACCTGCTGGGCCTCGTCGAGCACGAGCCCGCCCCAGGCCACCCCGGCGTACTGCTCCACCTCGAGGCGCAGCAGCGTGTACGACGTCACCAGCACGTCGACGCCCTCGAGCTCCTCGACGATGCTGCGCCCGGCCCGCCGTGGGCGCGAGGCGGTCACGCACCGCACGACCAGGCCGGGGGTGTGGCGTGCCGCCTCCACCGCCCAGGCGCCGACCACGCTCGTCGGGGCGACGACGAGCACCGGCCCGCCGCCGCCGGCGCGCAGGTGGCTGATGGCCGCGAGCGCCTGCAGCGTCTTGCCCAGGCCCATGTCGTCGGCGAGCACCCCGCCCAGACCGCTCTCGCGCAGGAAGGTCAGCCAGCGGAAGCCCTCGAGCTGGTACGCCCGCAGCTCGCTGACCACGCCGACCGGCTCGACCTCGGGCAGCCCGTCGTAGCCGAGCAGCGCCCGGGCGGAGGCGACCCACCGCTCGGCCTGGGCGTCGACCACGCCCAGCTCGGAGAGCTCGGCCCACAGCGCGAGGTCGGACGCGCCGACCCGCAGCCGCCCCGGCTCCCCGGCGCCCCCGGGGTCGCGCTCGCGCACCTGCGCCGCGGCGCGCACGGCCTCGGCCAGGCGCACCAGGTCCGGGTGGTCGGTAGGCACCAGCAGGCCGCCGGGCAGCACCACGAAGGGCAGGTCCAGCGTCATCGCGGTCAGCACGTCGGCCACCGGCACCCGGTGGCCCTCCACGGTCAGCACCACCTGCAGGTCGAGCCAGTCCGTGGGCCGGTCCAGGCCCCCGCCCGCCTCGTCGCGCGACCAGGCCTCGAAGCTGATCACCGGCTCGTCGTCGCTCGTCCGGTAGTCGACCGGGGTGCCGACGTCCAGCACCTCCACGAGGTCCCCGTCCAGCGCCCGGAGCGCGGGCAGCGTGCGCCCGACGACCTCGAGCAGCTCGCAGCCCTCGACGGTGACGGCTCCCAGGCCGAGCAGCCCCGGGGCCGCCTCCTCGACCGCGGTGCGCGCGGCGGTCGCCCGCTCCGCGGTCGGGGACCCGGGCCGGCCGGGGCGTACGTCGTAGGCCACGAGGTCGACGTGGGTGCCGGCCCGGGTCGCCCAGCCCCACGACAGCCCGAGACCCCCGTGACGGGTCCAGTCCACGGTGAGCCGGAGCCGTGCCGGCTCCGGGGCAGGGATCTCCACCGAGCCGTCCGAGGACACGACGCTCACGTGGCGGCGCAGCCGCGGCAGGTGGTCCTCGACCAGGGCCCAGGTCCCGGCGGCCGGGACGTGCACCGACCGGGACGAGACCAGCAGCGCCCGCACCTGGTCGTCGAGCGGCGCGTCGAGCGGTGCCAGCACGACCCGGCGCGCGCCCGACGCCGGGTCCCGTTCCAGGAGGGCGAGACCGTGGGCCCGCGTCCCCAGCACGATCACGTCGGCTCCGGTCCACGACCGGCCGGGCCGGGCGTCGTCGCCGAGGGTGGCCACCGCGTCGAGCCGGACCCCCTCGCCGCCGTCCTGCCCGCCGTCCTGCCCGTCGCGCACCACGTCGAGCCGCACCCGGGCGACGTCGTCGCTGACCACGACCTCGGCGACGCCCTCCCCGGGGACCAGGACCACCCCGGCGTCGAGCGCGCGGCGCAGGACCGGCCACAAACCGGGCCCGAGGCCGCCGAGCTCGACGTCGCCCGTGGGCGGCGCGTAGGCGTGGGTCAGGCCGCGCAAGGAGGCGAGGTCGGTCACCGCCTCGACGTGCGCGCGGTCCAGCTCGCGCGACCAGGCCCAGGACGAGAGATCGGACCAGCCCGCCCCCCGACGCACCCACTGCCCGCGCGCCCCGCGGCGCAACGGTCGCATCAGCAGCCGGGGACCGTCGGCCGGGACGTAGCGCGACCGCGTCCCGCCTGCGAACCACAGCTGCAACGCGAGCGGCTCGTCGGCGCGCGCTGCCTCGTCGAGGCGCCCGGCGAGCGTGTCGAGGGCGCCGTCCCAGGTCGGGACCGGGCGAGGAGCGGTGTACCAGGGTGCGGGGGGCCCGTACGCCTCGTCGTCCCCCTCGTCCCCGGGGTCGCGCAGCGCCGGCACGGCGTGCAGCAGCCCTCCCCGGCCGAGCTCACCCCGACCACCGCCGTCCCTGTCCGTGCGACGGGCGTGCGTGAGCACGGCCACGCCGTGCTTGCACTGCGTGAGCACCGGGCAGGAGCAGTCGCTGACCACCGACCAGCGCCCGCCGGCCCGGGAGACGAGGACGACGGTGACGTAGGGCCGCGCCCCGACCACGGTGGCCGACAGCTCCACCGTGGTCGCGTCGAGCTCCTCGTGGCGGACCTCCTCGACGTGGCCGTCCGCGGCGTAGCGTCGTCCCCGGCGCAGCGACTGGTCGTCGAAGGCCAGGCTGACGCTGTGGTCGGGCAGCTCGAGGACGAGCGGGTGCATCGCACCTCCGGCGGAGTGGGTCGGGCGTGCTCATCGTGCCCGACCCCGACGGCCGGCGTCGGCCCCCGTACACAGGCCGCCCGTCCGCCCACCTCTCGTCCACAGCCTCGGTCCGGCTCATCCCGCGACCGCCCGGGTCACCCCGCGTGCCGGGCCACCCACCGGTCCAGGTCGATCCCGGCGCGGTCGGCCGCACGGCGTACGGCCGGCGACGTCAGGTCGGGGGCCCGCACGACCTGCGGCTCGATGCCGCGGTCCAGGGCGGCGTACTGCTCCTGCGACGCCGCGATCTCCCGCGCCGGCACCCGGACGAGGCCGGTGCCGGCGCTCTTCGCGGCGGGCACCTGCGCGGCGACCGTCGGGAGGTAGCCCGACGCGTGCCCGGCCTTGTTCGGGTGGAAGCTCTCGACGACCGGGCTGGACAGCCCGTTGATCCACTCGGCGTCGGCGCAGACGGCGTGGCCGACGAACCGGCCGGTCGGGTCGGCGAAGGCGAACCCCCGGGCGGCCGCGGCCTCGCGGAGGCGACGGTTCATCAGGTCCGCGATGGCGTTCAGGCGGGTCATCTCGGCGCCGGAGAAGAAGGTGGCGGCGTTGCAGTCCTCGCCGCCGAAGATCCGTGGGTAGCCGACGACCACCACCCGGGCGTTCGACGCCCGCGACCGGACGTCGGCGTACAACGTCGACAGCCGTCCGGGCAGCGTGGTGTTGATGAAGGACTGCGCGCCGTCGACGGCCTTGTCGCAGCTGGCCGCCCACCAGGGAAGAGCGCAGGTGGTGAGCACGTCGGCGAAGCCGGCGTCGTTGCCGCCGACCGAGACCGTCACGTACGACGTGGTGGACCCCAGCGCCCCCAGCTGGGCGGCGGTCACGTCGGGGATGGTCGCCCCGGAGCAGGCCCGGAAGTCGAGCGCGTAGCCGCGCTGGGCGGCGAGCAGGCTCGGGAACGCCGAGGTCGACCGGAGGCACTCGGTGCCGTCGGCCACGTACGAGCGGGTGCCGGTGCCCGAGGAGTAGGAGTCGCCGAGCGCGACGTACGACGGTGCGGCCGCCGCCGCGGCGGGCGGGGGCCCGCCGGCGGGGGCGAGCAGGCCTGCGGCCAGGGCGAGCGTGCCGAGGCCGGCGAGAGCGCGGCGGCGGAGGTGGGCGAGTGGACGAGGTGCCACGAGGGCTCCGATCGGAGGGGCCGCCCCGATGCGGCCCAGGTGTGAGACGTGTATCACACCGCGGCTGCGGTCCAGCGCCGCCGCCCCGAGCCGTCAGGCCAGCGCGGCGCCGGACCCGCCCTGGGAGGCGACGCGGGCCAGGGTGACCAGGTCGGCGCCGGTACGCCCGGGCCAGCCGTGCACCCGCTCGACCCACTCCTCGGGCACCGACGTGGCGCCCCACTTCGCGCCCAGCAGCGCCCCCGCGATCGCGGCCACGGTGTCGGTGTCGTCGCCGATCCGGACGGCGGCGTGCAGCGCGTCCTGCAGGTGCTCGCCGGCGTGGCCGTGGCTGGCCGGAGTCAGCACGATCGCCGAGGTCGCCGCCTGCAGCGCGGCGACGGTGGACCCGTTGGCGTTGAAGTTCGAGGACGGACCGACCAGTGCGTCGTCGATCCACCGGGCCCAGTCGGCACGGCGCTCGGCCGGGAGCAGGTCGAGGCCGCCCCGCACGTCGGTCTGACCGCCGACCACGGCGACCCGGATCGCCTCGCACCAGAGCACGCAGGACTCGGCGGCCAGCGGGTCGGCGTGGGTCAGGGCGGCCACGGCGCGGGCGGCCGCGGCCAGTTTCACGCGGTCGTCGAGGTGGGACAGGGCGACCGCGCACGTGCGCATCAGGGCGCCGGTGCCGGCCGCGTTCTCGTGCTCGGCGGCGTACTCGGCGGCGACCTGCGTCATCAGCGCACCCGGCGCGACCTGGTCGGTCAGCCTGTCCCGGGTCGTCCCCAGCACCGCAGCGGTCAAGGTGCCGATCTGGGCCGGCCCGGACTCGAACCACGTCAGGAACCCCG
>JBBSKO010000160.1:0-5722 GCA_038256225.1 Propionibacteriales bacterium
ACGGCGCCGACGGCCTGCAGGTGGGAGGCCTGGACGGCGTCCTCGATGCCCTCCGCGACGACGGTGACCTGGGTGGTGCCGAGCAGCCCGAGCACGGTGCGGATCAGGGCGAAGTCGGTGGCGGAGGTGGCGATGTCGCGGACCAGCGACCGGTCGATCTTGACCGTGTCCACCGGGAGCCGGTGCAGCTGCGCGATCGAGGAGTAGCCGGTGCCGAAGTCGTCGATGCCGAGGCCGACCCCGAGCGCGCGCAGCCGGTACAGCGTGGTCAGCACGTGCTGGTCCTCGGTCAGCAGCGCCGTCTCGGTGATCTCCAGCAGCAGCATCTCCGCCGGGGTGCCGGAGCGGTCCAGGGCGTCGGCGACGCCCTCGACGTAGCCCGGACGCTGCAGCTCGAGCGCGGAGACGTTGACGTGGGTGCGGTACGCCGGTCCCACGTGGCCGATCCACGCCGCGGTCTGCGCCAGCGCCAGGTCGAGCACGAGCCGGCCCAGGTCGTGGATCAGCCCGGACCGCTCGGCGGCAGCGACAGCCTCGGCGGGCGAGACGTCCCCGCGCTCCGGGTGGTGCCAGCGCAGCAGCGCCTCCGCGCTGGTCAGCGTGCGGCTGCGCAGGTCGAGCACGGGCTGGTAGACCAGCGACAGCTGGGCGGGGTGCTCGTGCAGCGCGGCGGCCAGGTCGGCGACCAGGCCGAGCTCGCGGCGGACGCCGGCGTCGTGCTGGTCCTCCCCGCCCGCACCGTCGGTGCCACCGCCCGCGCCGGACCGGTCGGCGGGGGAGGCGTTCCACCGCACGCAGCCGCGGTGGTGACGGCCAGCGGCGTAGAGCGCACCGCGCACCTCGCGCAGCGAGCGCCACCCCTCGTCGTCGGCCCGGCAGCGGCGCAGCGCCACCGTGACCACCGGCCACACCCGGGCGCCGCCGTGCTCCACCGGCAGCGTCGCGAACCCGGCCAGGCGGGTGGCGACCTCCTCGACGTCGTCGGCGGCGAGGTCGGGGTGGACCACGAGCCCGGCCAGGACCCCACCGACGGGGGAGACCTGCAGCAGGTGGATGACGAGCTCGGGGGCCCCGTCGTCGGCCACGGCCGACGCCTGCATGTCGACGCCGAGCCGCGAGACGACGGCCGAGGTGACCGCGCCGAGCGCCTCGTGGCCGTAGGCGTCGGCGAGCTCGTCGGCGTTGGAGACGCTGGCCGCCAGCAGCACCACCTGGCGCCCGGACCGTCCGGCCTCGACGCACAGCGACTCGACGCGGTCACGCAGCGGGCGCGGGTCGGTCAGGTCGAGGGCCAGGGGGTCGAAGTGCGCCACCTCAGGCCACCGGCTCCGCGCGCTCGAGGGCCCAGGGCAGGTTCAGGCCCCGGATGACGTCCAGCAGCGCGCGGGCCGCGACGTGGCCGGAGAGGTAGGTGGCGCCGTGCCGGTGCAGCACCGCGATCTCGTCGTCCCCGGGGTCGCCCCCGGTCACCACGACCGGCAGCAGGCGCAGCCCGGCGTCGGCCCGCAGCACGCGCAGCACCTCCGCGGCGCTGCCCAGCGGCAGCCGGAGCGTCGTCACCAGGACCACCGGCAGCGGGTGGTCGGCGCGCTCGGCGTACGGCGCCCGGCCCAGGACGTAGGCCGCGGCCTCGTGACCGTCCTCGCAGGCCAGGACGGGGTTGGTCAGCCCGCCGGAGATGAAGTCGTCGCGCGTGCGTCGGACCGCAGCGGCGTCGTAGCCGACCAGCAGGACCGGAGCACGCATGGTTCCTCCGTGGATCGGTGGCGGGACTGGGCCCGGACACCCCCGCGTCCCGGAAGCAGCAGTGAAACCGATCGCCACCGGGCGTGCGGGGGAACCAGCGATCCCGGCCCGCGGTCCAGACCAGTCCGCCACCGTACGCCGGCCCGGCCGCCGGCGGCAGGTCTCAGCCGGTGGTCGGGACCGTCCGCGGACCCGGCGCGGTCCGTCGCACCGCCGCGCCCACCGCCGCCCAGTGCGCCGACTGGCGGGCGAGCTCGGCCGGGTCCGCGGCCGCGCCGAGCCACCGGCCCTGGAGGGTGTCGACGCCGAGCTGCTGCAGCCGGGCGACCGCCGGGGCCGTCTCGACACCTTCGGCGACGACCTGGACCTCGAGGGCGTGCGCGGCGCTGACCATGCCGCGCACCTGCCGCTCGGTGGTGGGGTCGGTGAGCAGCGTCGCGATGATCTCGGGGTCGATCTTGATCTGGCGCACCGCGGGGAAGGTCCACAGCGAGCGCAACGAGGACGAGTCCCGGCCGAAGCCGTGGATGCTGACCCGCACCCCGGCGTCGTGGACCTCCTCGAAGAGCGACGCGACGTCGGGCGTGGGCCACGTGGCCGCCTCGGTGATCTCCAGCACCAGCGACGTGGGGTCGTGCCCGGCCAGGCGGACCCGGTCGATCAGGGCGGTGACCAGCCCGCGGGCGGCCATGTGCCGGGCCGAGACGTTGAGCGCGAGCCCGGCGCCGGGGGCCAGCCGGCGCAGGGCAGGCAGGTCGGCGAGGGCGCGGTCGAGCACGGCGTCGGTCAGCGGCCCGAGCAGCCCGCTGCGCTCGGCCTGCGGCAGGAAGTGGCGCGGCAGGAGCAGCCCGAGCTCGGGGTGCTCCCAGCGCACGAGGGCCTCGTACCCGGTCACGCGACCGGTCGTCGCGTCGACCTGCGGCTGGTAGTGGACGTCGAGCTGCCCGGCGAGGACGGTCTCCCGCAGCTCCGCCACCAGGCGCGGGCCGTGCACCGCGGCCAGCACGGGGTCGGTGAGGTCGCCCAGGGGTGCGGGCGCGTCACCGCCGGCGCGCTTGACGGCGTACATCGCCTGGTCCGCGGCCCGGGTCAGGTCCTCGAGGGTGTTGCCGTCGCGGTCGAGCAGCGCGACGCCGACCGACGCGGTCACGGTGACCTCCAGCTCCTCCACCGTCAGCGGGGCGGCGACGGCGGCCACGACCCGGGAGGCGAGGTCGGCAGCGTCGTCGACGCAGGCGAGGGGGGCGGTCAGGACGGCGAACTCGTCGCCGCCGAGGCGGACGACGAGGTCGTGGGCGCCGACCACGGTGCCGAGCCGGCGGGCCACCTCGACCAGCACGGCGTCACCCTCGTGGTGGCCCAGCAGGTCGTTGATCCGCTTGAACCCGTCGAGGTCGAGCAGCAGCAGCGCCACCGGCCGCCCGGAGGCCCGGGCCAGGGCGAGCATCAGCGGCCCGCGGTCGCGCAGCACGCCGCGGTCGGGCAGGCCGGTCAGGGGGTCGGTGCCGCGGCTGCCCAGTCGCCGGACGACACCGCGCAGGAGCCCGCGCACCTCGCGTAACCCGGTCACCGACGGCGCCGACGGGCGGTGGTGGGGCGCATGGCGGGTCTCCGAGGTGGTTCGGCGGGCCACGACGTCACGTGGTCGAGGGGGTCATCGGGTCCACGGGGGCGGGACTTGAGTCCCGTCCGGTCCGGTGTCTCGGCCCCGGGACGCCCCCGGACGCCCCTTCTCATACCCCCCTTGGTACCCCCACGACGGAGCCCGTCCCGCCGAGCGGGGCCCGACGACCTGCCGGAACCCCCGGACGACGGCCCGGTCTCGCTGGCAGGATGCGGGGGGACGCCCGCGGCCCACCCCACCTCGCCGCGGCCCAGCACGAGGAGCACGGTGAACGACCAGACCGCCACGGGACCCGGCACGCTCGACGTCGGCGAGGCTCCACGGCTCGCCGACCTCGACCTGCCCGCGCTGCGCGCCTACCGCCAGCGCCTGCGCGACGAGGAGGACCGGGCCTCGTACTGGCGCCGCGTCGTGCACGCCCGGCTCGACCTGATCGGGGCCGGCGGGAGTGGTACGGGCAGCGGTGCGGGCGTCGCGATCGGGTTCGAGGACCTCGTCCGCGTCCTGGGCGACACCGCCACCGGCGCCGGGCGCACCGCCCTGCTGCGCGTGCGCGCGGCCGACCCGCTGCCCGAGCTGCCCGACCTGGCCGAGGTGTGGGCGCCGCCGACCAGTCCGGCCGAGACCGCGGTCGTCGTGGAGCGGCTGCGGGCCGCCGAGCGGCAGCTGACGGCGTACCGCAGCGCGCTGTTCGCCCGCCTCGACGAGAGCACGGCCGCGCTGATCGCGCGCTACCGCAGCGACCCGTCGGCGGCGCTGTCGGTGCTCGACCAGGGCGCCGCCTGATGCCGCGCGCCACGCCTCGGACCACGCCACGGACCCCGCCGCCGGAGATCGGGGAGACCTGGCGCGAGTACAAGGCCACCGGTGACGTCGACCTGCGCAACCAGCTGGTGATGCAGTACTCGCCGCTGGTCAAGTACGTCGCCGGACGCGTGCGCAGCAGCCTCCCGGCCACGGTCGAGTCCGCGGACCTGGTCTCCGAGGGCGTGTTCGGGCTGATGGACGCGATCGACAAGTTCGAGCCGGACCGCGGCTGGGAGTTCCAGACCTACGCGGTGCCCCGGATCCGGGGCGCGATCCTGGACTCCATCCGCAGCGCCGACTGGGTGCCGCGCTCGGTGCGGACCCGGCTGCGTGCGGTCGAGGAGGCCCGCACCGCGCTGCACCGCGAGCTGGGCCGTGACCCCAAGGACGCCGAGCTGGCCAGGCGCCTGGACGTCGGTGTCGGCGAGCTGCGCGAGCTGGTAGCCAAGCCGACCCAGATGGGCGGAGGCGGGGACGAGGAGATCGCCGAGATGGGCGACGAGGCACCCGGCCTCGAGCAGGCCTTCGAGGACGAGGGCACCCGCGAGGTGCTGCGCCGCACGGTGCGTGAGCTGCCCGAGCGCGACCAGGTCGTGATCGCCCTCTACTTCTTCGAGGGCCTGACCCTGGCCGAGATCGGCCAGGTGCTGCAGGTGACCGAGTCCCGGGTCAGCCAGCTGCGCAGCCGGGCCACCCGGTCGCTGCGCGAGCGGCTCACGGTGGCGCTGGCGACCTGACCTGGTCGGTGCCCACCGGCGTCCGCGCAGCCGCCGGGCCGCGCCGGGCGACGGCCACGCCGACGAGGGCGAGCAGGCCCCCGGCGTACGCCAGCGCGGGCGGCGCCTCCCCGAGCAGCAGCAGGCCCAGCACGATCGTGATCGGCGGCACCAGGTAGGTGGTGACGCCCAGGCGCGAGGCGTCCATCCGCCCCAGCGCGTAGGCGTAGGTGGTGAAGGCCAGCGCGGTCGGGAAGACGCCGAGGTAGACCACCCACCACACCGCGGAGAGGGGCGCGGCGCGGACCTGGGCGACCAGGTCGCCGGCCCAGGGCAGGCAGACCACGGCCCCGACCGTGCAGGCCGCCCAGGTGACCTGGAGCGCAGGCAGTCGGCGTACCAGGGGCTTCTGCAGCACCAGCGAGACCGCGTAGACCACCGCAGCCAGCAGCACGAGCGCGACGCCCAGGACGTCACGCTCGCCGTCGGCCGGGCCGGCCAGCGCGATCAGGACCACCCCGCCGAAGGCCAGGGCCAGGCCGAGCGCGAGGGCGCCGGTGAACCGCTCGCCCAGGAACAGCGCCGCCAGCAGCGCGATCAGCACCGGCGAGACCTGGATCAGCATCGCCGCCGTGCCGGCGTCGACGCGCAGCTCGCCCTCGTTGAGCGCGACGTTGTAGACCCCGAACCAGAGCACCCCGATCGCGGCGAGGGCCAGCGCCTCGCGGGTGGTGGGCCGCACCAGCGCCCGGCCCGTGCGCCGCCGGGTCACCGCCACCACCACGCCCAGCGTCAGCGAACCCACCAGCAGCCGCCCCAGCGACAGCGC
>JBBSKO010000161.1:0-5644 GCA_038256225.1 Propionibacteriales bacterium
CGGTGCCGACCGGGCCGCGGGTGCCGGTGCCGATGCGGCGCCCGTCGATCGACACCACCGGGGTGACGCCGCCCATCGTGCCGGTCACGAAGACCTCGTCGGCGTTGACCAGGTCGACCAGGGAGTAGTCGCCGACCCGGGCCTCCCGGCCGGTGGCCGCGCAGATCTCGAGCACGGTCTCGCGGGTGATGCCCTCGGGGCAGGCGCGGGTGGTGCTGGTGTGCACGACGCCGCCGGTGACGTGGAAGACGTGGGTGGCGTTGGTCTCGGCCACGAAGCCCGCGTCGTCGAGCATCAGCGCGTCGTCGGCGCCGGCGACGGTGGCCTCGATCTTGGCCATGATCGAGGTCAGCAGGTTGTTGTGGTGGATCTTGGGGTCCAGGGAGTCGGCGCGGTGGCGGCGCACCGAGCTGGTGACCAGCGTGATCCCGGTGTCGTCGTAGACCGGGGACTTGAACTCGGCCAGCACGATCAGGGTCGGCCCCGCGGTGTTCAGCCGCGGGTCCATCCCGCTGGTGAGCTTCACGCCGCGGGTCAGCGTGAGCCGGACGTGCACGTCGTCGGTCATCGCGTTGGCCGCCAGGACCGCGCGCAGCCGCTCCTCGAGGACCTCGGCGGCGGGGATCTCGGTGAAGGCCAGGGCGTGCGCGGAGCGGCGCAGCCGGGCGAGGTGCTCGGTCAGCTTGAAGATCCGTCCGCGGTGCAGGCGCAGGCCCTCCCACACCGCGTCCCCGCCCTGGACGACGGAGTCGAACGGGCTGATCCCGGCCCGGTCGCGGTGCACCAGGGTGTCGTCGATGCCGACCACCAGGTCGCGGTTGCGCTCGTCGTACTGCTGCAGCATCAGGGCCTCGGGTTCTCGGGGGTCGTGGGGGCGCCGGGGGACAGCCGGTACGGCGCCAGCGCGTCGTAGTAGGGCCGGCAGCGGTCCAGGAGCGGGCGCAACCGCTCGGGCAGGGGGTCGGCGGCGCCGGGGGATTCGGTGGCGAAACCGGTCGAGGCCTCGACGCCGGCGTACCAGTGCGGGGCCCAGACACCGTCGGAGTCGCGGGGGCCGGCCGGCCAGGCGAGCATCGCCTCGTCGAAGGCCAGCCCGAGGGCCGTGCACAGCAGCGCGAGCGTGCCGCGGGGCTCGCGCAGGACGTCCGCGGCGTCGACGACAGGACCGCCGTGGGTCTCGAACAGCTCGACCTGCTGGGGGAGCCCGAGGTCCTCGAGCGTCGGCTCGTCGCGGACCTTGGCGTACGACGTCAGCACCCGCTCGGGGTCGCGGACCAGGAAGGCGTGCCGCAACCGGTCCAGCGGGCCGCCCGGCCCGGCGGGGACGAAGCCCGGGAGCAGGTGGTGGGTCATGTGCTTCTGGTACTGCACCGGCGTCGCCAGCGGCCCGCCGACGAGGTCGGCCAGGACCACGGCCGGGTCGGTGGGCTGGGAGGCGACCACCGCGTCGCGGCCGGGGTGGTCGAGCCCGGTGGCAGCGAGGTAGGCGGCGTACAGCGGCTCGTCCACGACCGTGCAGTCGGCGCGGTTCTCGAAGCTGCGCATCATCGCGGTCGACAGGTTGCGCGGCCCGGACCACATCGCGATCCGTACGGTGTCGGCGGTCCCGGGATGGCTCACGCGACCATCCTGCCTGCCGCGGACGCCGGCCGACGGCGCGACCCGTGCGTGTCCTAGCGTGCAGCCCGTGGACGAGGTCGTGGTGGTGCACACCGACGGGGCGTGCGTGCCCAACCCCGGGCCCGGGGGCTGGGGCGCACTGCTGCAGACCGGCCGGCACGAGCTGGAGCTCTGCGGCGGCGAGGCCGGCACGACCACCAACAACCGGATGGAGCTGATGGCGCCGATCGCGGCGCTGGAGACGCTGACCCGCCGGGTGACGGTGCACCTGCACACCGACAGCACCTACGTCCGCAACGGGATCACGAGGTGGCTGGCCGGCTGGGAGCGCAACGGCTGGCTGACCTCGGCCAAGGAGCCGGTCAAGAACCGCGACCTGTGGCAGCGGCTGCGCGCCGCCGAGCTGCAGCACGACGTCACCTGGTTCTGGGTCAAGGGCCACGCCGGCAACGCGGGCAACGAGCGCGCCGACCGGCTCGCTGCGAGGGGCCTCACCGAGGCCGTCGCCGCGGGGCCCACGGATGTGTCGTCCGCGTAACACGACCGATCCTTCCCGGCAACGTCGTGCTGACAGCATCGCGCCCATGCTGTGGCGTGTACGGACCAACCTCCCCGACCGGCCCGGGACCCTGGCCGGGCTCGCCCGCACGTGCGGCGAGGCCGGGGTCGACATCCGGCGGATCCAGGTCTTCCCCGGACCGAACGTGGGACCGGTGACCGACGAGCTCGTGCTCGACGCGCCGGACGGGCTCGACGAGGCCGCGATCACCGCGCTGGTGGTGGGGGCGGGCGGGGACCGCGTGCTGGCGCTGCCGTGCACCGAGGCTGCGCTCGACGACCAGCCCACGCGCTACGTCGAGGCCGCGCGCGCCGTGATCGCGCAGCCGGCCTCCTTCCCGGACGTGGTGGCCCGCCTCTTCGACGCCGGGTCCGAGGTCGAGGAGGGCGCCGCCGACGTGATGGAGCTGCGCGTCGGTGACGTCCGCGTGCAGGTGCGTCGCCCCGCCCCGTTCACCCCGACCGAGCGCGAGCGCGGGCTGGCGATGGCCGCCCTGGTCAGCGACGTCCTGGGGCGCGAGCGTAGCAACGGCGCGAGCCGGCGGATCGGGGCCGGCGCGACCGTCGCCTACCTCGCGCTGGAGACCGCCGTGCAGGCCCGGGCCGACGACGTGGTGGTGGGCGAGGCCCGCCTGCTGCCGGTCTCCCTGGACGCGCCCGGGACCCGCGAGGTCGACCTCGAGGTCGACGTGTCCTGGCAGCGACGCGGCATCGGCACCCGGCTGCTCGGCGACGTGGCGCGGCTGGCCCGCCGGATCGGTGCCGAGGAGCTGCTGGTGCGCACCCGCGCCGACAACCAGGCGGTGATGCCGATGGTGCTCTCGGCGGGCATGCGGGGCCGGATCCGGATGGCCGGCGACGAGCTGACCGTGCGCATCCCGCTGCGTGACGTACGTCCCCTCGCCGGCTGACCTCGAGCGGCGGGGGACTCTCTCCCAGGCGTCTACGATGGACCCGTGGATCTCCCGGAGAAGTTCGAGGCCCTCGGGCTGACCTACGACGACGTCCTGCTGCTGCCCGGTCACTCCGACCTGGCACCCTCGGAGATCGACACGACCTCGCGGCTCACCCGCGAGATCTCGCTCCGGGTGCCGTTGGTGAGCGCGGCGATGGACACCGTGACCGAGTCGCGGATGGCGATCGCGATGGCCCGCGAGGGCGGCCTCGGGGTGCTGCACCGCAACCTGTCGATCGAGGACCAGGCCTACCAGGTCGACCTCGTGAAGCGGACCCAGACCGGGATCATCTCGAAGCCCGTCGTGATCGGCCCCGACGAGACGCTGGAGGAGCTCGACCGGATCTGCGGGGAGTACCGCGTCTCCGGGATGCCCGTGGTCGACCCCGAGCAGTGCCTGCTCGGCATCATCACCAACCGCGACCTGCGCTTCACCCCGGTGGCGGAGTGGGCGACGACGAAGGTCGACGAGGTGATGACCCCGATGCCGCTGATCACCGGCCCGGTCGGGATCAGCCGCGACGAGGCGACCCTGCTGCTGCGCAAGCACAAGCGCGAGCGGCTGCCCCTGGTCGACGAGCAGGGCCGGCTGGCCGGCCTGATCACCGTCAAGGACTTCGTGAAGTCCGAGCAGTTCCCGCTGGCCTCCAACGACGCGCACGGCCGGCTGATGGTGGGTGCCGCGATCGGCTACTTCGGCGACGCCTGGCTGCGGGCCACGACCCTGGTCGAGGCCGGGGTCGACGTGCTGGTCGCCGACACCGCGCACGGCAACGTACGCCTGCTGCTCGACATGGTGGCCCGGCTCAAGAGCGACCCGGCCACCCGCCACGTCCAGGTGATCGGCGGCAACGTCGCCACCCGCGAGGGGGCGCAGGCGTTCGTCGACGCCGGGGCCGACGCGGTCAAGGTCGGGGTCGGCCCGGGCTCGATCTGCACCACCCGCGTGGTCACCGGCGTGGGCGTGCCCCAGGTGACCGCCGTGCACGACGCCTCGCTGGCCTGCAAGCCGGCCGGCGTGCCGGTGATCGCCGACGGCGGGATGAAGTACTCCGGCGAGATCGCCAAGGCCCTGGTCGCCGGCGCCGACGCGGTCATGGTCGGCTCCCTGCTGGCCGGCTGCGACGAGTCGCCCGGGGACCTCATCTTCGTCAACGGCAAGCAGTACAAGACCTACCGCGGGATGGGCTCGCTCGGCGCCATGTCCAGCCGCAACAAGAAGTCCTACTCCAAGGACCGCTACTTCCAGGCCGAGGTCGCCAGCGACGACCAGATCGTGCCCGAGGGCATCGAGGGCCAGGTCGCCTACCGCGGGCCGCTCTCGGCCGTGGCCCACCAGCTGGTCGGCGGGCTGAGCCAGTCGATGTTCTACGTCGGCGCCCGCACCGTGCCCGAGCTGCAGGACAAGGGCCGGTTCGTACGCATCACGCAGGCCTCCCTGCAGGAGAGCCACCCGCACGGCGTGCAGATGACGGTGGAGGCGCCGAACTACACCGGTCGCTGAGCCCGGCGGACGACCACTAGGGTGGTCCCGTGACCGAGATCGAGATCGGGCGCGCCAAGCGGGCCCGCCGCGCCTACTCCTTCGACGACATCGCGATCGTGCCCTCCCGGCGCACCCGCGACCCGGAGGAGGTCAACGTCGACTGGCAGATCGACGCCTACCGCTTCGAGATCCCGGTGCTGGCCGCCCCGATGGACTCCGTGATGTCGCCGGCGACCGCGATCGCCCTCGGCCGCCTCGGCGGTCTCGGCGTGCTCAACCTCGAGGGCCTCTGGACCCGCTACGAGGACCCCGAGCCGCTGCTCGAGGAGGTCGCCCAGCTGCGCGGCACGGAGGCGACCCGCCGGATGCAGGCGATCTACGCCGAGCCGGTGCAGCCCGAGCTGATCACCGAGCGGCTGCGCGAGGTGCGTGCCGCCGGGGTCACCGTCGCCGGGTCGCTGTCGCCCCAGCGCACCCAGGAGCTGTCCAAGGTGGTCGTCGACGCCGGCGTCGACATGTTCGTCATCCGAGGCACCACGGTCAGCGCCGAGCACGTCTCCAGCCAGGCGGAGCCGCTGAACCTCAAGGAGTTCATCTACGAGCTCGACGTGCCCGTCGTCGTCGGCGGCTGCGCGACCCACCAGGCGGCCCTGCACCTGATGCGGACGGGCGCCGCGGGCGTGCTGGTCGGCTTCGGCGGCGGCGCCGCGCACACCACGCGCACGGTGCTCGGCCTGGCCGTCCCGATGGCCTCCGCGGTCGCGGACGTGGCGGCCGCCCGCCGGGACTACCTCGACGAGTCCGGCGGCCGGTACGTCCACGTGATCGCCGACGGGTCGATCGGGATGTCCGGCGACGTCGCCAAGGCGATCGCCTGCGGCGCCGACGCCGTGATGGTCGGCTCGCCGCTGGCCCGGGCCACCGACGCACCGGGTCGGGGCTTCCACTGGGGCGCCGAGGCGCACCACGACGAGCTGCCCCGCGGCCAGCGGGTGGAGTTCGAGCAGGTCGGCACGCTCGAGGAG
>JBBSKO010000162.1:0-5635 GCA_038256225.1 Propionibacteriales bacterium
CGCCGCCCTCGACGAGTACGCCGACCTGCTCGCCGCCCACGACGTCTCCCGGCTCCGGTTCTGCGCCACCTCCGCGACCCGCGACGCCACGAACGCCGACCTCTTCGCCGCCGGCGTCCAGCAGCGGCTCGGCGTCCGGCCGGAGGTGCTGAGCGGTGCGGAGGAGGCGGCGCTGTCGTACGCCGGGGCGGTGCGCGGGCTGGCCGGGCTCGCCGACCTGGTCGCGCCGGTGCTGGTCGTCGACATCGGCGGCGGCTCCACCGAGCTGGTCCTGGGCGGCGACGACCTGGCCGACGGGGTCGCGCAGGCCGAGTCGCTCCAGGTCGGGTCGGTGCGCCTCCATGAGCGACACCTGCACGACGACCCGCCGACCCGCGCCCAGGTGGAGGCCTGCACCGCCGACCTGGACGCCGCCCTCGACGGCTGCCCGGTCGACGTGGCCCGCGCCCGCACCGTGGTCGGGGTCGCCGGCACGGTCACCACGGTGGCCGCCGGGGTCCTCGGCCTCGACGCCTACGACCGCGAGGCCATCGACCGGGCCGTGGTCGACGTGCCGGCGGTGGAGAAGCAGGCCGCGCGGCTGCTGGCGATGAGCACCGACCAGCGCCGGGAGCTGCCCTGGCTGCACCCCGGCCGCGTCGACGTGATCGGGGCCGGCGCCCTGGTGCTCTCGCGGGTGCTCGCCCACGCCCGCCCGCAGCGCCTGGTGGTCTCCGAGTCCGACATCCTCGACGGCATCGCCTGGTCCCTCGTCGAGCCGAGATGACGCTCCCGGACAGCCGAGATGACGCTTGCGGCGCGTCGAGATGACGCTCGCGGACACCTAGGATCACCCCGGTGACCGCGCTGCCCCACCCGCTGACCGGCCGGCCGTACCCCTCGCCCGTCCCGCCGGCCTCCGGCTGGCCCGGTGACCCGACCGACGCGCGCACCGCCGACGTCCCGGCCGGTCCCTGGCGCGAGCTCGACGCCGCGATCAGCACGTGCCGTCGCTGCCCGCGCCTGGTGACCTGGCGCGAGGAGGTCGCCCACGCCAAGCGGGCGTCGTACGCCGGCGAGCCCTACTGGGGCCGGCCGGTGCCGGGCTTCGGCGCCACCGACGCGGGCGTGCTGGTGGTGGGGCTGGCACCCGCGGCGCACGGCGCCAACCGCACCGGCCGCGTCTTCACCGGGGACCGGTCGGGGGACTGGCTCTACGCCGGTCTGCACCGCGCGGGTCTCGCCACGCAGCCGACGAGCGTCCACGCCGGTGACGGCCTCGCGCTGGTCGGCACCCGGGTGGCGGCGGCCGTACGGTGCGCGCCCCCGGCCAACAAGCCGACCCCGGCCGAGCGGGACGCGTGCGCGCCGTTCCTCGACACCGAGCTCGGCCTGCTCGCGCCGCACCTGCGCGTGGTGGTCGCGCTCGGCTCCTTCGGCTGGGCCGCCGCGCTCACCGCGCTGGGCCGGGCCGGGAGCGCCGTCCCGCGCCCGCGGCCGCGCTTCGGGCACGGCGCGGAGGTGGAGCTGCCGGGCCTGCCGGGCGGCGCGGGACCGCTGGTCCTGCTCGGCTGCTACCACCCCAGCCAGCAGAACACCTTCACCGGACGGCTGACCGAGCCGATGCTCGACGCGGTGCTCGGCCGGGCAGCCGCCCTGGGATGATCCTGGCTGGCCCCCGTGCCCCAACCGGCAGAGGGAACCGCCTTAAAAGCGGTCAGTTCTGGGTTCGAGTCCCAGCGGGGGCACCCCGGGACCTCCGCAGCGCGCCGGAACCGTCATCTCGAGGCGTCGCGAGCGTCATCTCGGCTGTCCGCAGGGGTCATCTCGGCGGTGTGGCCTCGTGGGAACACCGGGGCCGACCCGCACGTTGGACCAGGTGAGACCCGCTAACCTGGGTCCCGCGCTGAGCCGTCGCAGACGGCCAACACCCCCGGCCTCCAAGGAGAGACCACATGCAGAGCAACAACCCGGTGTTCCGCCGCTCGGAGGAGTTCAACCGAGGCGGCCAGAACGCCCCGACCTACGGCAACCAGACCTACGCCGGCTCGGCCCCGGGCTACGGCACCGACCCGTCCCAGTGGGGCACCGGCACGCCGGGCCAGGGCTACGGCACCGGCACCGACGGCGGCCGGATGACCATCGACTCGGTGGTCCAGAAGACCGCCATGACGCTCGGCGTCGTGGTGCTGTTCGCGCTCGCCACCTGGGTCCTGACCCCCGACATGACCCCGGGCGCCAACGTCGCAGCCCTCTTCTCGGCCGCGATGATCGGCTCGCTCGGCGCCTTCGCTCTGTCGATGGTGAACTCGTTCAAGCGGGAGATCAGCCCCGCGCTCGTGCTCGTGTTCGCCGCGCTCGAGGGCGTCGCGCTCGGCGCCTTCAGCAAGGTGCTCGACGGCTACGTCGGTGGCGAGGGCAACATCGTCAGCAGCGCCGTCCTGGGCACCATGGCGGCCTTCGCCGGCACGCTCGCGGCCTACAAGTTCTTCGAGATCAAGGTCGGCGACAAGTTCCGCAAGGGCGTCACCGCCGCGATGTTCGGCATGGTCGGCCTGGCCGGGATGAGCCTGGTGCTCAGCCTCTTCGGCGTGAACACCGGCCTGTTCGGCTTCGGCGGCCTCGGCATGATCACCGCCGTGGTCGGCCTCGTGCTCGGCGTCTTCATGCTGATCATGGACTTCGACTTCGTGGAGAAGGGCATCGCCAACGGCCTGCCCGAGCGCGAGTCCTGGCGTGCGGCGTTCGCGATGACCGTCAGCCTGGTCTGGATCTACACCAACCTGCTGCGCCTGCTCGCGATCTTCTCCTCCGACTGATCGACGAGCACCCCAGACCCCGACCCCCGCTAGGTCGGCGCGTGACCCGAGGGCCCCGGATCTGATCCGGGGCCCTCGGCCGTCTCCTCGGCCTCGGGGGCCTGGCCCTCGCCGGGCAGCCGGCCCCGGCGGTGGCGCAGCTCCACCCAGAGCCCGCGCACGCCGCGCTTCTCGCCACCGACGGCGGTGCCGTCGACCTCCGTGCCGGGCGTCTGGACGGCGGCGACAGCGGCCGCGGTGATCGGCAGCCGGCCCTCACCGCGGTACGCCTCCGGCAGCGCCTCGTCGGGCCGCGCGAAGCCCAGCGCGGCGAGCACCGAGGGCAGCAGCACGGTGGCCAGCGAGGAGTAGCCGGCCGCCGAGGGGTGGAACTGGTCGGGACCGAACAGCAGGGCCGGCGCGGCGTCGAACTCCGGGCCGAGCACCGAGCCGATCGAGACGGTCCGCCCGCCCTCCTCGACCACCGCGATCGTCTGGGCCGCCGCGAGCCGACGCGACCACGCCCGGGCCACCTGCTTCAACGGCGGGGCGATCGGCTTGATCGTGCCGAGGTCGGGGCAGGTGCCGACGACGACCGAGCAGCCACCCGCGATCAGGCGCCGCACGCCCTCGGAGAGGTGGCGCACCGACTGCGAGGGCAGGGTCACGTGGGTGACGTCGTTGGCGCCGATCAGGACGACGACGACGTCGGGCTCGATGGCCAGCGCCCGCTCGACCTGGCCGGCCAGGTCGGACGACTCCGCACCGACCTTGCAGAACTCGCGCAGGTAGACGCGACGGTCGGCGTACTCGGCGACGCCGCTGGCCAGCAGGGCGCCCGGGGTCTCCTCGACGCGGTCCACGCCGTACCCGGCCGCGCTGGAGTCGCCGAGCAGCGCCACCTTGATCGCCGGACCCGGGCGGCCGCGGCCGTACCAGCCGGTGGCGTCCGGCGGCGGCTCGTCGCGGGGCTGGCCGATCGTCTTGCGGGCCAGCTTGGCCTCGGCCGTCAGCACGCCGTACAGACCCGCGCCGACGACGGACAGGCCGCCCCCGCCGTACGCGGCAGCGGCGGCGAGCTTGCGCGCTGCTCCTGCTCTTCCCACGCGCCCATCCTAGGGATCCGCCGCTGCGGCGTCCGAGGCCCCCGCGCCCTAGGCTGCACGGATGCAGTACGTGGACTCCCTGGTCGACCTCATCGGCGACACGCCCCTGGTGCGGCTGGCCCGCACCCTCGACCTCCCGGTGACGCCCCCGGGGGAGGGGCCGGTGGTGCTCGCGAAGATCGAGTACCTGAACCCCGGCGGCTCGGTGAAGGACCGGATCGCGACCCGGATGATCGAGGCCGCGGAGGCCTCGGGCGAGCTCCAGCCGGGCGGCACGATCGTCGAGCCGACCTCCGGCAACACCGGCGTGGGGCTGGCCATGGTCGCCCAGGCCAAGGGCTACCACTGCGTGTTCGTGTGTCCCGACAAGGTCAGCGAGGACAAGCGCAACGTGCTGCGCGCGTACGGCGCCGAGGTCGTCGTCTGCCCGACCGCCGTGGCGCCCGAGCACCCCGACAGCTACTACAACGTCTCCGACCGGCTCGCCGCCGAGCCCGGCGCCTGGAAGCCCAACCAGTACGCCAACCCGCACAACCCGCGCTCGCACTACGAGACCACCGGCCCCGAGGTGTGGGCGCAGACCGAGGGTCGGGTCACCCACTTCGTGGCCGGTGTGGGCACCGGCGGCACGATCACCGGCGTCGGGCGCTACCTCAAGGAGCAGGACCCCGCCGTCCAGGTCGTCGGCGCCGACCCCAGCGGGTCGGTCTACTCCGGCGGCACCGGCCGGCCGTACCTCGTCGAGGGCGTCGGCGAGGACTTCTGGCCCGACACCTACGACCGCGAGGTCGCCGACCGGATCATCGAGGTCTCCGACGCCGACTCGTTCGCCTTCACCCGCCGGCTGGCGCGCGAGGAGGCGATGCTGGTCGGCGGCTCCTGCGGGATGGCCGCCTACGCCGCCCGCCAGCTCGCGCACGAGCTCGCCGGCACGCCCGAGGGCCGCGACGCGGTGATCGTGGTGCTGCTGCCCGACTCCGGTCGCGGCTACCTCTCGAAGATCTTCAACGACGACTGGCTGGCCACCTACGGCTTCCCGACCACGGGGGCCGACGCCCGCGAGGGTCGCACGGTGGGGGAGGTGCTGCGCGGCAAGGACGGCCGGCTGCCCGACCTGGTGCACACCCACCCCGGCGAGACCATCGCCGAGGCCGTGGCCATCCTGCGGGAGTACGGCGTCTCCCAGATGCCCGTGGTCCGCGCGGAGCCGCCCGTGGTCGCGCAGGAGGTCGCCGGCTCGGTCTCGGACCGCGCGCTGCTCGACGCGTTGTACGCCGGTGACGCCCGGCTGACCGACCTGGTCGAGCAGCACATGTCGCCCGCGCTGCCCACGATCGGCGCCACCGAGGGCGCCCAGGCCGCGGTGCGCCTGCTCGAGGACGCCGACGCCGTGCTGGTCCAGGAGGACGGCTCCCCGGTCGGGGTGCTGACCCGCCAGGACCTGCTGGGGTACCTCAGCTCGACCTGACCCGCCACGCATGCCGGGCCGGAGGTCCCCGGAGCGGCCCCCTGGAGTACCGGCTCCCCCCTGGGGGTGGGCCTAACCTCGGTCGGTGGCACTCGACGGGAAGACCCCGACCCCCGGCCCCGCGCCCGACCCCGCTCCTGGGGCCGGCGCGGCCGACCGTCCCCTCTCCCCGCGCTGGCGCGACGACGTCGACCTGGTGGTCTTCGCCGTCACCGGTGTGATCGCGATCGGCTTCGTGGTCTGGGGGATCGTCAGCACCGAGAACCTCGCCTCGGCCTCGACGA
>JBBSKO010000163.1:0-5617 GCA_038256225.1 Propionibacteriales bacterium
CGTGGTGGACGGGGGGATCACCGTCCGCACCCCCGAGGCCGTCGAGATCGGCCCGGACGCCCGGACGACCGTCCTCATCGAGACCTCCGACACCAGCCCCGGCGTGCACAACGTCGAGCTGCGCGTGGTCGACGTCGACGGACGCCTGCTGCCGTCCAGCGACTCCGTCCCGATCCGGTCGTCCCAGGTCAGCAATGTGATCTGGGTGATCATCGCCATCGGCGTCGGGCTGCTCGTCATGGCCGTCGTGCTCCGGGCCGTACGCCGGTTCCGCGGGCGTGGCCGCCCACCCGAGGCTGCCCCGGAGGGCCGGCCGTGACCGGCCCGCACACCGGCGCCGACGCCGACGCCAGCCAGGACGCCTCCCAGGACGCCACCGCGACGGCGAAGCAGACCGAGTCCGCCGCCCGGGTCGCCGAGGCCGAGGCGGCCGCGGCGGACCAGAAGAGCCTGCTCGGCAGCAGCGCGGTGATGGCTGCCGGCACGATCGTGTCGCGGATGTCGGGGTTCGTGCGGACCGCGCTGCTCGCCGCGGCGCTCGGCGCGGGACTGCACGCCGACCTCTTCACGATCGCCAACACCGTGCCGAACATGCTCTACATCCTGCTGGCCGGCGGGGTGTTCAACGCCGTGCTGGTGCCACAGCTGGTCCGCGCCATGAAGGGCGACCCTGACGGCGGCGAGGCCTACACCAACAGGATCGTCACCCTGGCCGCGGTCTTCCTGCTCGTGGTCACGGTCGGGCTGGTCGCCGCGGCCCCGCTGGTGATGGATGTGCTCCTCGGCTCCGAGTTCGGGGAGCCCGAGCTCGCCGCCCAGCGCAGCTCGGCGATCGACTTCGCCCGCTACTGCCTCCCGCAGGTGTTCTTCTACGGGATGTTCGTGCTGGTCGGTCAGATCCTCAACGCCCGCGGCCGGTTCGGGCCGATGATGTGGGCGCCGATCGCCAACAACGTCCTCGCGGTGGCCGTGCTCGCCGTCTACCTGGTGCTGAACGGCCCCGCCACGACCGCCGAGCAATCCGGGCCCTTCTCGCCGGGCCAGGAGGCGCTGCTCGGCATCGGTTCCACGTTGGGCATCGTGGCGCAGCTGGTGATCCTGGTGCCCTACCTGCGCTCGGCAGGCTTCCGCTACCGGCCGCGCTTCGACTTCCGCGGCACCGGCCTGGGACACACGCTGCGGCTGGGCACCTGGACGGTCGCGTTCGTGATCGTGAACCAGCTGGCGTACACCGTCGTGGTCCGGCTGGCCTCCGGCGGCACGGCCCAGAGCCCCGAGGGCACCGGCATCACCGTCTACTCCAGCGCGATGCTGATCATGATGGTGCCGCACTCGGTGGTCACGGTCTCGCTGGCCACCGCGATCCTCCCGCGGCTGTCCGCCCACGCCGCGGAGGGTCGGCTGCCGGCCCTGGCCACCGGTCTGGCCTCGACCCTGCGGACCGCCCTGGTGGTGATCCTGCCGTTCGGCCTGCTGCTGCCGGTGCTGGCCCGCGACATCTCCCACGTCGTGTGGGGCCACGGCGCGACGGCCGACACCTGGCCGCGCTACGCCCCGACGCTCGGGCTGCTCGGGATCGGGCTGGTCTTCTTCACCCTGCACTACCTGATGCTGCGCGGTTTCTACGCCGTCGAACGCACCCGGACGGTGTTCTGGATCCAGTGCGCGGTCTCGGGCACCAACATCGTCGTGGCCGTCGCGCTGGTGACCCGCACCGAACCCGCGCAGACCTCGCCGGCGCTGGTGGTGGCCTACATCGCGGCGTACGCCGTGGGCTCCCTGGTCTCCTACACCGTCCTGGGCCGCCTGCTCGGTGGTCTCGGCACGCGCCGGCTGCTGGCCTTCGGGGCCCGCCTCGGGCTCGCCGCCGTCCTGGCCACCGGACTCGCGCTCGCGGTGGTCCTGGGTCTCGACGCCCTCAGCCCGGACCGTCCGTGGACCCTCTCGGCCGTCCACGTCCTCGTCGGCGGCGGCGTCGACGTGGTGGCGTTCCTGCTGCTGGCGCGGCTGCTGAGGATCGAGGAGGTCTCGGCGGTGACCGGGCTGGTGACCTCCCGGCTGCCGGCGCGGCTGGTCCCGGGACGCCGCCGGTGAGCGGGCCTACGATGGGCCTTCCGACGACCTCGCGCAGGACGAGGGGACCAGCGGCAGCGCAGGGAGGACCACGACGACCGTGACCGGCGCCTTCCGTCCCGGCGACGTCCTCGCACGCCGCTACCGTCTCGTCGACCTGCTGGTCGAGAGCGGCAGCGGACGATTCTGGCGCGCGCACGACCTCGTGCTCGACCGGCACGTGGCGCTGCACACCATCGCCGCGGACGACGCCCGGTCCCAGGCGCTGCTCGACGCCGCGCGGGCCTCGACCGCCGTGGCCGACCGCCGCCTGCTGCGGGTGCTCGACGCGGCCGTGGACGACGACGTCTGCTACGTCGTCAACGAGTGGGGCTCCGGGGTCTCCCTGGACATCCTGGTCGGTGGCGGCCAGGTGCTGGCCCCCCGCCACGCGGCGTGGGTCGTGGCGCAGGTGGCCGACAGCATGGCCCGCGCCCACGCCGCCGGGATCGGGCACGGGCGGCTGGCACCCGAGAACGTCCTGGTCGACCAGCACGGCCAGGTCCGCGTGATCGGGCTGTGCGTCGACGCCGCGCTCCACGGCGTCCCGCACGACCGCACCTCGACCGACGTCACGGACCTGGCCGGTCTGCTCTACTGCGCGCTGACCGCGAGCTGGGCCGGTGCGTCCCGCTCCGACGTCCGGGCGGCCCCGGTCGAGCACGGGCACGTGCTGCGCCCCCGCCGGGTCCGGGCCGGCGTGCCACGACCGCTCGACCAGCTCTGCGACCTGGTCCTGCACCCCCACGCCGACACCCGGGGCCGCCTCGACGTCACGGCCGCCGGGATCGCCGAGCGGCTGACCGAGTTCGTCGGCGACGAGGCCGGCCTCGCCGACTCCCTGGTCGCGACCCTGCCCCCGGTGCGCGAGCGGTTCCCGACGTCGCTGCCCCCGGTGCCCGAGATGCCCGCACGACCGGACCCGCCCGCGCCGGTGCCCCCGGACGAGGCCGACACCGCCTCCGTGGCCGCGGTCGCGGACCTGCCCACCGAGGCGGCGCTCCCGGCGTACGACGCCGACGAGGACACCGCGGACGGCACCAGCACCGGGACGGGCGCCGGGAGCAGTGGCGGGCGCCGGGGCCGACGCACCCCCGGTCCGCCGCCACCGCCCCCGCCGGACCCGCCCTCACGGCCGCTCTTCGCCCCGGACCCCCCTGACGGCGCACCCGTGCGCCGCTCCCGGCGCGCCTCCACGACCACCGCGGTCGGGGCCGTCGGCGCGGCGGCCGGTGCGGCGGGCGGTGCGGGCAACCCCACCGGGTCGACCTACTGGCCCTGGGACACCGGGCCGGGCGACCCGGCGGACTCGACCGGCTCGGGCGTGCTGCCGGCCGTCGAGGAACCGGTGCCCGGGCGCCGCTCCCAACGGGCCGCCATCGTGATCGCCCTGCTCGTGCTGGTCCTGGTCGCCGCGGTGGTGGCCTACAACCTCGGCCGCGGGCGTACGCCCCTGGGTGCGGAGCCCGAGGCGTCGACCACCCCGACGCCCAGCGCCACGCCCGACCCCGACCCCGTCGCCGTCGAGGGCCTGACCGCCACCCTGCTCGACCCTCAAGGCGGGGGCTCGGAGGACGCCGGCGAGGCGCCGCTGGCCGTCGACGACGACCCGGTGACCGGCTGGTCGAGCCTGACCTACTTCCAGCAGCTCGGCCCGGGCGGCCTCAAGTCGGGGCTGGGCCTCGCGGTCGACCTCGGCGAGGAGCGCGACGTCGCCGAGGTCGACCTCACCTTCGACGGCGCGCCCACCAGCGCCACGGTCTTCGCCTCCGACACCCCGCCGACCGGGGTCGACGGCCTCACCGCCGTCGCGTCCGTCGACGACGCCGGGGAGAAGGCCGGGCTGGTCCTCGAGCAGCCGGTCGCGGCCCGCTACCTGGTGGTGTGGCTGACCGCCCTGCCGCCCGTCGAGGGCGGGTTCTCCGGCGGGCTGCGCGACATCGCGGTGTCGGAGGTCCCCCGTGGGTGAGGGTCGAGCCGGCCGTGGGCCCGGGACCCGCGGTGCCTGAGCCGTCCGCGGGGCGGACCGGCGGCTGGGCGGACCCTCGCGACGACGCGGCGCTGCTGGCCGCGCACGTCGCCGGTGACGCCGAGGCCTTCGGGGTGCTGGTCCGCCGCCACCAGGACCGGCTCTGGGCCGTCGCGCTGCGCACCTGCGGACACCCCGAGGACGCCGCCGACGCGCTCCAGGACGCCCTGGTCGCGGCCCACCGCCGGGCAGCGACATTCCGGGGGGAGGCCGCGGTCACCACCTGGCTGCACCGCGTCGTCGTCAACGCATGCCTCGACCGGCTCCGGGCCGCGAAGGTACGCCGCACCGACCCGCTGCCCGACGACCTGCTGGACCGGCCCGGGACCGCCACGGGCACCGGGTCCGGGCACGCCTCCGGCACCGGCACCCAGGACCCCGCGGCCGCCGCCGTGAGCACGGACCTCCGGCGCCGGGTGATCGCGGCGCTGGCCACCCTGCCCGCGCCCCAGCGCGCCGCGGTCGTCCTGGTCGACCTGGAGGGCTACTCGGTGACCGAGGCGGCCGAGGTGCTCGACTGCGCCGTCGGCACCGTGAAGTCACGCTGCTCGCGCGGACGCGCGAGCCTGGCCACGCTGCTCCGGCCGCTGCTCACCGACGGCGAGGACGACCGGGACCACCCGCTCCCACCCGGGCGGAACCACCCGGCCTCGCGGCACGTCCCATCCACGCCACCACGAGGACCCCCGACCCAGGCCTAGGCACGCCCGACGGGCCCGAGGCCCTCCGGGGCCTGCCCCGTCCTCCCGCGCCGCCTGGGACGATGGCCCGGCCCGTACCCCGTCCCCTGCACCCAGCCACGTCCCCGCCCATCCCGTCCGCCGCCGACCGGAGGAACCCCGTGCCCGACCGTGACCCGACGCCCCGCGAGGAGGCGGCCCTGCGCCGCCTGCTCCGGGACGCGCGCCACGACGGACCCGTTCCTCCCGAGGTCGCCGCGCGGACCGAGGAGACGCTGGCGTCGTTGGGCGGCACCGGCCACGACCCCGCATCGGCCGCGCCCGTGGCGCACGGCGGCGCCGACCACCACCGCCGCCGTCGGGTCGCGACCGGGCTGCTCGTCGCCGCCGTCAGCGTCGTGGTCGTCGGCATCGGCACCGGCCAGGTCCTGCGACCGGCCACCGACCAGGCGTCGGGCAGTGCCCGCTCCGAGAGCGCCGGCAGCGCCGCGCGGGACACCCCTCCCGACCGGGCCGGGGCGGACCAGCAGGGTGCGCAGGAGAGCACCGACGAGCTCGACACGCTGTCCGAGCGGTCCAGCACGCCCGACGGCGCCGCCCGCGTCGACCTGGCGGTCGAGCAGCTCGCTCTCGTCGACGACCCGCCGGCCGTACAGGAGACGCGGTTCGCCCGCGACGTGCGGCGGGTGCGTGCGCTGGAGCTGGTCGAGCGCCGCCAGCGGTCGTCGTCCGCGGCGGAGGACGGCACCGGGCTCCCGCCCCGGGACCCCGCTCCGGGCTTCACCTGCGCGCCGGC
>JBBSKO010000164.1:0-5559 GCA_038256225.1 Propionibacteriales bacterium
CACCAGCCACGCGGTGGCCGGCAGGACCAGCACCTTCGGCAGCAGCCGGGTACGCAGGTCGACCGCGCCGAGCGCGACCGCGACCGGCACCACCGCGACCAGGCCGACCAGGGCCGGCTCGGCCCCGACCGCCCACGCCAGCAGCCCAGCCGCCAGGGCACCGACGACGGCCGTACGCAGCGCCAGCCCGGGCGCCGCGGCGACCTCGACGTAGGTCGGCGGTGGCTCCTCACCCTCGGGCAGGTGCAGCGACGCGGGGTCGGGCTGGGGCAGCCGCCGGACCAGGGCCGGGACGGCCGCTCCCCCGGCCCCGCCGAGCAGGGCGCAGCCGAGCACCAGCAGCACGCTCATCGCGGCGCCGTCACGGCCGCGCCGCGCGGGCCGCGAGCTCCCGCTCGCCGGCGCCGCGCAGCAGGTCGACGTCGACGTCGAGGCCGGTGAAGGCGCGCACCTGGAGCACGGCCTGGTGGACCAGCAGGTCGAGCCCGGAGACCAGCACCCCGCCCCGGTCGAGCACGGCGGACGCCAGCGGGGTCGGCCACGGGTCGTAGACGGCCTCGAACACCAGGGGCGCCCCGGACCAGGCGGCAACCAGGCGGGCGTCCTGCGCGGTCGCCGGCACCGTCCCGACCACCACGTCGGGGGCCCAGGGACCGACGTCGAGGCCGAGCACCCGCACCTCGGGGGCGCCGGGGTGCCGCCGTACGGTCTCGGCGCTCGCCTCGCCGCGCGCGGGGTCGCGGGCCAGCAGGGTGACCCGCCGGGCGCCGAGGTCGCAGAGCGCCAGCGGCACCGAGGCCGCGGTCGCGCCGGCGCCGAGCACGACGACGTCGGCGACGGGGCCGTCGTACCGCTCCCGGACCGCGGCGGAGGCGCCGGGCAGGTCGGTGTTGTCGGCGTGCACGCCGTCGTCGGTGAGCACCAGGGTGTTCGCGCCCCCGGCCAGCCGGGCCCGGTCGGTGGCCCGGTCGGCCAGGGCCAGCGCCTCCCGCTTCAGCGGCGCGGTGACCGACAGTCCCCGCCACGTGGGCCCGCCGTCGCCGGCGCGCAGCCCGGCGACGGTCCCGGCCAGGTCCCCGGCCGGCACCCGCACCGCGGCGTAGGTCCAGGCCAGGCCGAGCCGGTCGTACGCCGCGGCGTGCAGCACCGGGGACAGGGAGTGGTCGACGGGGTCCCCGACGACGGCGCAGCGCACGTCGCCCGCCCTCAGCAGCGGTCGGACTGCGTCGCGCAGTACTCGTCGAGCTCGGCCCGGAAGCCGAGGAACTCGTCGTAGCTCTCGGTGAACTTGGTCTCGCCCGTCTCCAGGTTGACCGTCGCGTAGTAGTACCAGGGGCCGTCGTCCGGCGCGGCGGCCGCGGCGATGGCCGCGTCGCCGGGTGCCTCGATCGGCCCCGGCGGCAGCCCGGGCTGGGTGTAGGTGTTGTACGGCGAGTCGGACACCGACTCGATCTGGTCGGTCGTCAGCCGCGCGATCGGCTCCCGGCCGAGCGCGAAGTTGACGGCGGCGTCGATCTGCAGCAGCCCGTTGGTGCCGGAGGTGTCGGGGTTCTCCAGCCGGTTGTAGATCACCCGGGCGACCTTCGGCATGTCGTCGCCGCGCCCCTCGGCCTCGACCAGGCTGGCCACGGTCATCAGCTCGTGCGGCGTGTAGCCGAGCGACTCGGCGGCGGCCTCGAGGTCGGCGTCGTCGGCGGCCTGGCGCCACCGGTCGACCATGGCGGTCAGCATGGTCAGCGGGGTGTCCTCGGGACTGAAGGCGTAGGTGGAGGGGAACAGGTAGCCCTCGGGGTCGCCCCCGGCGTAGCTCGGCAGGCCGATCCGACCGGGCTCGGCCAGCACGGCCTCGAAGCGCTGCCGCGGGAACTCGGTGTCGTCGGCCAGGATGTCGACCACGTCGACGACGCGCAGGCCCTCGGGCACCGTCACGGTGGTGTTGACCAGGTTGGCCGGGTCGACCAGCACCGACAGCGCCTCGGTCGTCGCCATCTTGCGGCGCAGCTCGTAGTAGCCGACCTGGATGCCCATGGCCCGGTCGTCGCCGTCGGCGGTGTCGATGAACGCCTCGACCGAGGCCACGACGCCCTCGTCCTTGAGCTTGCGCCCGATCTCGGCCACGGTGTCGCCCTCGGCGACCTGGAAGGCGACCTCGCCGCGGCCGGGGCCGCTGTAGTCGGCCGGGTCGGCGAAGTAGTCCTCGATGGCCTGCTGGCCCTTGGTCACCCCGACGTAGCCGAGCCCCACGATGATCGCCAGCACCACCAGCACCGGCAGGCAGCTCGACAACCGGGGCCCGCGCGTGCGCCGCGCACCGCCCCCGGCCTCGTCGTCCCGGGTGATCTGCGCGAGGTCGCCCTCGGGCTCGCTCATCGGGTCTCCTTCTCGTCGGGGGCGTCGGCGGGTGCGTCGGCGGGTCCGTCGGTGGGGGCCGGGACCAGCTCACCGGGAGCCTGGCCGGTCCCCCGCTCGATGTCGAGCGCGTGCTGCAGGATGACCACCGCGGCGGCCATGTCGACCACGGCGCGCCGGTCCTGGCCGTGGCGGCCGCGCGAGCGGAGCGCCGACTCGGCGCTCACGGTGCTGAGCCTCTCGTCGACCAGGCGGACCGGCACGGGGCTGAGCCTACGGGCCAGCCGGTCGGCGAACTCGCGGACCTTGACCGCCGCAGGCCCCTCGCGTCCCGACAGCGACCGCGGCAGACCGACGACGACCTCGACCGCCCCGGCCTCCTCGCTCAGGCGGCGGATGCGCCGTACGTCGTCCTTGCCGCGGCGCACCGTGTCCAGCGGCGTGGCCAGCATCCCGGAGGGGTCGCTGCGGGCCACCCCGATCCGGGCGTCGCCGGGGTCGAGGCCGAGCCGTACGCCGTGGCGCACCCGCTCAGCCCGCCACCGCGGCCGAGACCACGCGGCGCACCTCGGCCAGGGCCTCGTCGACGCGCGTGGCGTCGGCGCCCCCGCCCTGGGCCACGTCGGCCTTCCCGCCGCCGCGCCCGTCGACGAACGGGCCGACCGCGCGGACCAGGTCGTTGGCCGACAGCCCCCGGGCGCGGGCCTCGTCGGTGGTGGCGGCCACGACCGCGACCTTGCCGCCGTCGACGCCGACGACGACCACGACGCCGGGCACCGCGGCCGGCATCCGGCCGCGCACGTCGAGGGCCAGCTGGCGTACGTCGCCGGCGGCCGCGCCGTCGACGCGGTGCGCGACGACCTTGACGCCGGCCACGTCCTCGGCGGCCGCGGCCAGCTCACCCCCGGAGGACAGCAGCGCCGCGACGCGGACCTTGTCGATCTCCTTCTCCGCGGCGCGCAGCCGGGTGACGAGGTCCTCGACCCGCTCGGGCAGCTGCTCGCGGCGCACCTTGAGCGCCTCGGTGAGCTGGTTCACCAGGACGTTCTCGCGGGCCAGGAACCGGTACGCGTCACCGCCGACCAGCGCCTCGACCCGGCGCACGCCGGAGCCGATCGAGCTCTCGCCGAGCAGCTTGACGACACCGAGCTGGCCGGAGCGTCCGGCGTGGGTGCCGCCGCAGAGCTCGCGCGCCCAGTCGCCGACCGAGACCACGCGCACCTGGTCGCCGTACTTCTCGCCGAACAGCGCCATCGCGCCGGAGGCGACCGCCTCGGCCTGCGTCATCACCTCGGCCTCGACCGCGAGGTCGTCCAGGACGACGTCGTTGACGCGGGCCTCGACGTCGGCCAGGACCGAGGTCGGCACGGCGCCGGTGGCGGAGAAGTCGAAGCGGAAGCGGCCGGGGGCGTTCTCGGACCCGGCCTGGGTCGCGGTCTCCCCCAGCGCCTCGCGGAAGGCCTTGTGGACCATGTGGGTCGCGGTGTGGGCGCGCGAGATCGACCGGCGCCGCTCCAGGTCCACGACGCTGTGCGCACCGAGCCCGACGCTGACCTCGCCGGACAGCACCGTCGCGCGGTGGACGACCAGACCGGTGACCGGGCTCTGGACGTCGCGCACGGCCAGCCGGGCGCCGTTGTCGAGCTCGACGATGCCCTCGTCGGCGAGCTGGCCGCCGCCCTCGGCGTAGAACGGGGTGCGGTCGAGGACGACCTCGACCTCCTCGCCCACCGAGGCGGAGCCGACCGCGCCGCCGGCGCTGATCAGCCCGCGCACGGTGCCCTCGGCGACCACGTCGGCGTACCCGACGAACTCGACCGGGCGACCGAGGTCGTCGGCCACGGCACGGTAGGCGGTGGCGTCGCGGTGCGCCCCCTTCTTGGACCGGGCGTCGGCCTTGGCGCGGTCGCGCTGCTCGGCCATCAGCCGACGGAAGCCGTCCTCGTCGACGGCCAGGCCCTGCTCGGCGGCCATCTCGAGGGTCAGGTCGATCGGGAAGCCGTACGTGTCGTGCAGCGCGAAGGCCTGGTCGCCGGGCAGCTGCGTCGCGCCGCTGCCGCGCAGCCGGGCGCTGGCCTGGTCGAAGATCGTGGTGCCGGCGCGCAGCGTCGAGCGGAAGGCCTCCTCCTCGGCGTAGGCGACCGAGGAGATCCGCTCCCAGTCACGCACCAGGTCGGTGTAGGTCTCGCCCATCCGGTCGCAGCTGATCGGCATCAGCTCGGGCAGCGCGGGGTCCTCGTACCCGAGCAGGCGCACCGAGCGGACCGCCCGGCGCAGCAGGCGGCGCAGGACGTACCCGCGGCCCTCGTTGCCGGGCACGACGCCGTCGCCGATCAGCATCATCGAGCTGCGCACGTGGTCGCCGACCACGCGCAGGCGCACGTCGTCGACCGGGTCGGCGCCGTAGGTCTTGCCGGCGAGCTCGGCGGCGCGGTCGATGACGGGGCGCATCACGTCGATCTCGTACATGTTCTCGACGCCCTGGAGGAGCATCGCAACCCGCTCCAGTCCCATCCCGGTGTCGATGTTGCGCTGCGGCAGCGACCCGGCGATGTCGAAGTCGGACTTGCTGCGCACCGCCGACAGCTCGTCCTGCATGAAGACGAGGTTCCAGATCTCGACGTAGCGGTCCTCGAGCTCGGTGGGCATGTCCGGGCCGAGGGCGGTGAAGTCCGCCTCGGGCCCGTACGCCGGTCCCCGGTCGTAGAGGATCTCCGAGCACGGGCCGCCGGGGCCGGGGACGCCCATCGACCAGTAGTTCTCCTTCGCGCCGAGCTTGACGACCCGCTCGGTGGGCAGGCCGGTGACCTGGCGCCACAGGTCGACGGCCTCGGGGTCGTCGACGAAGACGCTCGGGTAGAGCCGCGACTCGTCCAGGCCCCAGCCGCCGTCGGCCACCGGCTTGGTGACCAGGTCCCAGGCGAGCTCGATCGCCGTCTGCTTGAAGTAGTCGCCGAACGAGAAGTTGCCGCACATCTCGAAGAACGTGCCGTGCCGGGTGGTCTTGCCGACGTCCTCGATGTCGGGGGTGCGCACGCACTTCTGGATGCTGGTGGCCCGGTCGTACGGCGGGGTCTCCTCACCCAGGAAGTACGGCTTGAACGGCACCATGCCGGCGTTGACGAACAGCAGCGTGGGGTCGGCCGCGAGCAGCGACGCCGAGGGGACCACCGTGTGTCCGGCGGCCTCGAAGTGGGCCGTGAAGGCGGC
>JBBSKO010000165.1:0-5553 GCA_038256225.1 Propionibacteriales bacterium
CACCTCGACCGGGCAGATCGAGCCGGCCATGATGCCGGTGCGCAGCGACGACAGGTCGTGGTCGGCGAAGGTCGGGTGGTTCTGCATCGCGATGAACATCGTCGGCACGCCGTAGACGCCGGTGCACCGCTCGTCGGCGATGGCGCGCAGCGTCGCCTCGGGGTCGAACCCCGGCGCCGGGATCACCATCGTGGTGCCGTGCGAGGTGCAGCCGAGGTTCCCCATCACCATCCCGAAGCAGTGGTAGAAGGGCACCGGGATGCACAACCGGTCCTCCGGCCCGAGGTGGATCAGCTCGGTGGTGAAGAAGCCGTTGTTCAGGATGTTGCGGTGGCTCAGGGTCGCGCCCTTGGGCCGCCCGGTCGTGCCGGAGGTGTACTGGATGTTGATCGGGTCGCGCGCGTCGAGGGTGGCCATCCGCTCGGCGACCGCCCCGGCCGGCACGCCGACGCCCTCGGCCAGGAGCGCGTCCCAGTCGTCGGTGTCGACGAAGACCGCGCGCTCCAGCGCCGGGCACTCGCCGCGGACCTGCTCGACCATGCCGCGGTAGTCGCTGGTCTTGAACGCCGACGCGGCCAGCAGCAGCCGCATCCCGGACTGGTTCACCGCGTAGGCCAGCTCGTGGGTGCGGTACGCGGGGTTCACGTTGACCAGGACCACGCCGGTCTTGGCGGTGGCGTACTGCGCGATGGTCCACTCGGCGCAGTTCGGCGCCCAGACGCCCACCCGGTCGCCACGCTCCAGCCCGGCGCCGATCAGCCCGCGCGCCAGGGCGTCGACGGCGGCGTCCAGCTCGGTCCAGGTCCAGCGGCGGCCGCTGGCCACCTCCACCAGGGCCTCGGCGTCGGGGTGCGCGCGCACCGTGGCCTCGAAGTTCTCACCGATGGTCTCCTCCAGGAGCGCAGGCTCGCTGGGGCCGCGGTCGTAGGACGTCTCCGTGCTCATGGGGGGACGCTAGGCAGCGCGAGACATGGGTCACACCTCCGAGAGGAGGTTCGGCCCTCCACGAGCCGCACCCGGTAAGGCATCCTGTGCTGTGACCCAGGCCACAGGGGTGTGGTGGAGCAGGAGGAGAAGCGTGACGACGTCGACCGAGATGGTCCTCAGCCGCCTGAGCCCGGCCCTGCCCGCGTGGCGCAGCACCAGCGGGATGGACCTCGCCTTCGGCAGCGTCGTCGACGACCGCTCCGGCTCCCTGCAGATCCTGTGCACCCTCGGCACGCGCACCCGCGCCCTCGACCACCTGGAGATCACCCCGGGCACGGGCCTCGGCGGCAAGGCGCTCGCCCTGTCACGGCCCACCAGCGTCGGCAACTACGAGAACGCGCGCGGCATCACGCACCACTACGACCACGCCGTACGCAGCGAGGGGATGGTCACCACGGCCGCCGTGCCGATCATCGTGGCCGGCCGGGCCCGGGCCGTGGTCTACCTCGGCAGCACCTCCGAGCTTCCGCTCGGTGACCGCTGGTTCGACTCCCTCGACCCACTGCGCCGGCGACTGCAGCACGAGGTCCTCGTCGAGGACGAGGTCCGGGCGCGGCTGGAGGCACTGGAGGCCGCCCAGGCCTCCTTGCGCCCCGACCCCAGCGCCGCGGAGCTCGCCTCGGTGGCCCGCGAGCTCGGCGAGGTGGCCGCCGAGCTGGGCACGTCGGCGATCAGCGCCCAGCTCGACCGGATCCGCCGGCGCCTCGACGGCGGCGCCGCGGTCGACCACGGCGTCACGCTGTCCGACGGGTCGTCACTGACCCGCCGCGAGCTGCAGGTGCTGGTCGAGGCCGCGCGCGGCCTGTCCAACCGCCAGATCGCGGCCAACCTCGGCCTGCTGCCCAACACCGTGAAGTCGTACTTCCAGGACCTGCTGCGCAAGCTCGACTGCGCCAACCGGGTGCAGGCCATCGACCTGGCCCGCCGCTCCGGCTGGATCGTCTGAGCCCGGGCCCGCATGTAACGATCCGCCACGTGTCCTGGGTCACACCTCTGATCGGAGGTAGGCAGGGGTCCGGACACCCTTCAGTCTCAGCGGACGCGACGCCGCCTGCGACGCAGGTCACGCCGGCGGCCTGACGAAGGGACACCAGTTGAGCGAGCCCCCGCGGGCGGACCAGGCGCCCGCCGTGCTGTCGGTCACGGACCTGGTCACCGGCTACGGCACCAACACCCGCGTCCTCGACCACGTCGACCTCGCCGTGCGACCCGGCACGGTCGTCGCGGTCCTGGGCAGCAACGGGGCCGGCAAGTCGACCCTGCTCCGGGCGATCTCCGGCACGCTCGGCATGCACGGCGGCTCGATCCGCTCCGGCACGATCGAGTTCGAGGGTCAGGCATTGCACCGCCTCGCCCCCGCCGCGATCACGCGGGCCGGCGTCGTGCAGTCCCCCGAGGGTCGCCAGGTCTTCGGCCGGATGACGGTCGAGGAGAACCTCGCCGTCGGCGGCCTGACCACCTCGCGTCAGAGCCGGTCGGCCTCCCGCAACCGGGTGATGGACCTGTTCCCCCGGCTGGCCGAGCGCAGCAAGCAGCGCGCCGGTCTCCTCTCGGGCGGCGAGCAGCAGATGCTGGCCATCGGCCGCGCCCTGATGGCGGAGCCGAAGGTGCTGCTGCTCGACGAGCCGTCCCTCGGCCTCGCGCCGCTGCTGATCGACCAGATCGGCGAGATCGTCACCACCATCAACGACCAGGGCACGCCCGTCGTCCTGGTCGAGCAGAACGCCGCCATGGCGCTGCGGGTCGCCCACGACGCCGTCGCCCTCGAGGTCGGCCGGGTCGCCATCCGCGGCACCGCGACCGAGCTCGCCGGCTCCGACGCCGTGAAGGCGCTCTACCTCGGCGGGCACGGCGGCACCGACCACGGCGACGACCACGGCGACGACCCCGACGAGGACACCGACGAGGACACCGACCAGCAGCGGCGTACCAGCCGCCCGACCCTGACCAGGTGGACCCGATGACCGCCGCCACCACCGACCCCGCGCCGACCGCCGAGGACGTCCCGACCCTGCACGTCGAGGACGTGACCGTGCGCTTCGGCGGCGTCACCGCGCTCGACCAGGTCAGCTTCGACGTCCGCCCGGCCACGATCCACGCCGTGATCGGACCCAACGGCGCCGGCAAGTCGACCTGCTTCAACGTCATCTCCGGTCTCTACAAGGTCAGCGAGGGCACCGTCCGCTTCGGCGACGACGTCGTCGTCGGGCGCCGTCCGCACCAGCTGGCGCACCTCGGCATCGGCCGCGCCTTCCAGAACGTCTCGCTGTCGGGCCACACCACGGTCCTCGACACGGTGATGCTCGGTCGCCACGCGCTGACCTCCGGCGGGTTCCTCAGCGCCGGCCTGCGCCTGCCGAAGATGCGCCGCGAGCAGGCGCGCCACGCCGACCGCGTCGCCGAGATCTGCGCCTTCCTCGGCCTGGGGGACCGGCTCCACCGCCCGGTCACCGAGCTGTCGTACGGCGACCAGAAGCGCGTCGACATCGCCCGCGCGGTCGCCACCGAGCCCAAGCTGCTGATGCTCGACGAGCCCGCCGCGGGGATGAACGAGGGCGAGACCCGCGACATGGCCCGCTCCATCACCGACCTGCGCGACGCGCTCGGCATCTCGGTGCTCCTCGTCGAGCACGACATGGCGCTGGTGATGGGGATCGCCGACCACGTGACCGTCCTCGACTTCGGCAAGCGGATCGCCGACGGCACGCCCACAGCGATCCAGCAGGACCCGGAGGTCATCCGCGCCTACCTCGGCGACATGGCCGCCGAGGGCGTCACCGCCGACGACCTCGACACCCACCACCACCACCACCACGACCACCCCGCCACCTCGGGCCCCACGGAAGGCACCTCGTCGTGACCACCCTGCTCCAGCTCACGGTGAACGGTGCGGGCCGCGGCGCGGTCTACGCGCTGCTCGCCCTCGGCTTCGTCATCATCTTCCGCGCGACGGGGGTGGTGAACTTCGCGCACGGCTCGCTGGTCCTCGCCGGCGGCTACGTCGCCTACCGCTTCTCCGACCAGGGCTTCCTGGTCGCCGGTGTGGCGGGCGTCCTGACCGCCGGCCTGCTCGCGCTCTTCATCGAGCGCGTCCTGGTGGCCCGCAGCCGCAACGCCGACCCGATCGCGCTGGTGCTGCTCACCATCGGCGTCGACGTGATCGTGACCGAGGAGGTAGCCCGGCGCCTCAGCACCAACGCGCCGTTCCTGCGGCCGCCGTGGGCTCAGGAGGTGATCCGCTTCGGCGAGATCACCGTCCTGGTCGGCCAGCTCGTGGCTCTCGGGACCGGGCTGGTCCTGATCGGTGCGCTGCTGGCGCTGTTCCGCTACACCGGGTGGGGCCTGAGCATGCGGGCCCAGGCCGAGAACCGGGAGGCGGCCGCGCTGATGGGCGTCCGCAACGCCCGGGTCACCGCCGCCGCCTGGCTGGTCGCCGGGCTCCTCGCGGGGGTCGCGGTCCTCTTCCTGGCCACGCCGGACTTCTCCGGCTCCGGCGTCTCCCGCGCCACGCACTTCCTGGCGCTGGTGGCCTTCCCGGCCGCGATCCTCGGCGGGCTCGACTCCGTCTTCGGCGCGGTGGTCGGCGGGTTCGTCGTCGGGCTCACGGAGGCCTACGCTGCGCAGTACATCGGCTTCGACTTCGCCAAGAGCGCGGTGTTCCTGGTGATGCTCGCCGTCCTGGTCGTCCGGCCCTCCGGCCTGTTCGGCACCGTGGAGGTGCACCGTGTCTGACACCCAGAAGCTCGACCGGCCGACCGAGGCCGCGGCCACGCCGACCGCGACACCGACCACGAGCCGTACCCGGACCCTGGTCCGCGTCGTCCTGGGCCTGGCCCTGGTGCTGGTCCTGCTCGCGCTCCCCCTCTACATCGATGCCACCTGGCTGCGCGTCGGCGAGTTCGTCATGGCCAGCGCGGTCGCCGCGATCGGGCTGACCCTGCTGACCGGCCACTGCGGCCAGCTCTCCCTCGGCACGCCGTTCTTCATGCTGGTCGGCGCGACGACGTACGCCACGCTGGCCAGCGACCCGGTCGCCGAGTCCGGCCTGGTGGCCCTCGGGTGGCCGCCGCTGCTGGCCCTTCTCGGCGCGATCGTGGTCAGCGGGCTCGCCGGCCTGGCCTTCGCGCCGGTCGCCGGCCGGGTCGGGGGCATCTACCTGTCGGTGGCGACCCTGGCGCTGGTCTACCTCGGCCTCTACCTCGGCCAGCGGTTCTCCGAGCTCACCGGCGGCGCCGCGACCGGCCGCCCCTCCCCCGCCTTCGAGGTGTTCGGCTTCTCCTTCACCACCGCCGAGCCGGAGTTCCTGCTCCTGGGCGTGCCGCTCAACGCCCCCGAGCGCACCTGGTACCTGTTCCTGGTCTTCACCGCGATCGCCTTCGTCCTGGCCACCGGCGCCGTGCGCTCCCGTCCGGGCCGCGCCTGGCGCGCGGTGCGGGACAACCCGGCCTCGGCGACCGCGATGGGCGTCGACGTCGCCCGGACCCGGGCCGGCGCGTTCGTGGTCTCCTCGGCCTACGCCGGCCTCGCGGGGGTCATGACGATCCAGTGGTTCGGGCTGCTCAAGGC
>JBBSKO010000166.1:0-5502 GCA_038256225.1 Propionibacteriales bacterium
GAGGTCGGTGCGCTCGACCTCGCCGCCTGGCGCCGGCTCGACGCCGAGGAGCGCCGCCGCGGCGAGCTGCTCGGCCGGCCGCGGGTGAAGGTGCTCGACCCGGGTGAGGCGGCGGCCGTGGCCAGGGGCGGTCGCGAACGGTCCGTGCGCGACTACGCTGTGCAGACTTCCGGCGCGGTCGTCGCGCGGGGGAGACGAGCAGTGGGACGGGAATGACATGGCGGGCACGGGCGGCAAGGGCACCGACGGTCGCCAGGCCCGCTGGGACCGCCACAACCTCGTGCGCCGCCGGCACATCCTCGACGCCGCCCTCGACGTGCTCGAGGAGGTCGGCCCCGGCGTCGAGGTGAAGGTGCAGGAGGTCGCCGTGGCGGCCGGCCTGAGCCGTACCGTCGTCTACCGCCACTTCGACGACCGCGCCGACCTCGACGGCGCCGTGCGCGAGCGGATCGTCGAGCAGATCCGCGACGAGGTCCAGCCCGTGGTGTCCCTCGACGGCACCCCGCTGGACATCGTGAAGCGGATCATCGCCGCCTACGTCGGCTGGGCCGCGGCCCACCCCGCGCTGCACCGCTTCGCCGAGCAGGAGCCGCCCAACGGCGGTGGCTCCCACATGGAAGAGGCGATCGCCCAGATCGCCCAGCAGATCGAGGACCTGTTCTCGATGGCCGTGCAGGTCCTCGGGGTCCGCCTCGACGACGACGACCGCCAGTCCCTCGACCCGTTGGTCTTCGGGATGGTCGGCGCGGTGTTCACCGCCGTCCGCCGGTGGATGGGCCGCGCGGTGCGCGAGCCGGCCGCCCCGGCGTTCGTCGAGCGGCTCAGCGAGGCGATCTTCCACCAGATCGCCGGCCTCGCCGCGACCCGTGGCGTCGTCCTGGAGCGCGACGTGCCGCTCGAGGTGCTGCTGGCCGACGCCTTCGACGGCCAGGCCCTGGACGGCACGCCCGCGATGAGCGCCGACGACGAGGGAGAGCAGTGAGCACGCCGGACAGCACCAGCGGCACCGACGGCACCGAGGTGCTGCACCAGGACGGTCTCGGCGAGCCCGACGGCCTCGAGCGCTTGTGGACCCCGCACCGGATGGCCTACATCCGCGGCGAGAACAAGCCCGACGACGACACGTCCGGCACCTGCCCGTTCTGCCGGATCCCGTCCCAGCCCGACGACGAGGGCCTGGTCGTGCACCGCGGCGAGCTGGTCTACGCGGTGCTGAACCTCTACCCGTACGCCCCCGGGCACCTCCTGGTCTGCCCCTACCGCCACATCGCCGACTACACCGAGACCACCGACGCCGAGGCCGCCGAGATGGCCGACCTCACCCGCACCGCGATGCGGACGCTGCGGGGGGTCTCGAACGCGGCCGGGTTCAACGTCGGCATGAACCAGGGCGACATCGCCGGCGCCGGGATCGCGGCCCACCTGCACCAGCACGTCGTACCGCGGTGGCCGGGCGACCAGAACTTCATGCCGGTGATCGGGCGCACCAAGACGCTGCCCGAGCTGCTCACCGACACCCGCGGCCTGCTGGCCGACGCCTGGGGCTAGGACTCCCGGGGCGCCGGCCGGGGGCGGGCTACTTCTTCTTCTTGCCCGCGACCTTCTCGACGGCGCTGATCGCCTGCGAGGCGGCGTCGCTCTTGTCGCGCTTCGCGCCGCGCTTCTCCTTGAGGGACTGGCCGGACTTCTTGGACATGGCTTGGCGCGGTGACTTGTCGCTCATGGCAGTCCTGTCGGTGGAGGGCCTGGATGGCCCCGTCCACCGACACTACGCCTGCCGCATCGGGCCGGGCGTTGCCTGCGCGCGGGCCGCCGGTCCGTCCGGGCCCGGTCCCGTCGTCACACCGGTGGCCGGACGACCCTGACGATCTCGGGTGCCGATCCGGCCCGCGCCGACATTGCCGCGGATCGCTGTCAATAGTTCGCAGCGATCCGCGGCATTGTGTCTTCGCCGCGCTCAGCCGCCCGTAGGCAGCGAGACCACGCCGACGCCACCGGCCCGCGTCAGCGGGACCGTGGCCTCGAAGCGGTGCCGGGGGACCGCTAGCCTGCGGGCACCATGTTGGAGCGGTTCAAGGGATTCTGGCAGGGCGTCGTGCTGATGCCGGTCGTCCGCCTCTTCCTGCGCCTGGGCATCAGCCCGGACGCGGTGACGCTCGTGGGGACCCTCGGGGTCGCGGCCGGGGCGCTGATCTTCTTCCCCCACGGGATGCTGCTGACCGGGGTCCTGGTGATCACCGCGTTCGTGTTCAGCGACCTCGTCGACGGCCAGATGGCGCGGATGTCGGGGCGTACCTCGACGTTCGGCGCCTTCTGGGACTCCACGCTGGACCGGATCGGCGACGGCGCCGTCTTCGGCGGCCTGGTCCTCTACTTCGCCGGGCCCGGTGACAGCTACCTCTACCTGTGCCTGTCGCTGTACTGCGTGGTGATGGGCGCGGTCACCTCCTACGCCCGCGCCCGCGCCGAGTCCCTGGGCATGGACGCCCGCGGGGGCGTCGCCGAGCGCGCCGACCGGCTGGTGCTGATCCTGGTCGCGACCGGCCTCGGGGCGATCTTCGGGCTCGAGTGGCTCATCTACGTGGCGCTGTGGATCCTGGCTGTGGCCAACAGCGCCACCGTGGTCTACCGGATCCGCAAGGTGCACCGCCAGGCCGTCGCGGCCGACGCCGGTCCCGCAGCGGTCTGACCTGCGGCTCGGTGCTGCCAGGACCTCCGGCCCGGTGGTGTCGGGGGTGGGGCGCCGGACGTACGATCGGGGCATGTCCGAGACCCAGCACGACCCCGCCGCCACGACCCCCACGACCGGCTCCGACCGCGTCAAGCGCGGGATGGCGGAGATGCTCAAGGGCGGCGTGATCATGGACGTGGTCACCGCCGAGCAGGCGAAGATCGCCGAGGACGCCGGCGCCGTCGCGGTGATGGCGCTCGAGCGCGTCCCGGCCGACATCCGCGCCCAGGGCGGCGTGGCCCGGATGAGCGACCCCGACATGATCGAGGGCATCCAGGCGGCCGTGTCGATCCCGGTGATGGCCAAGGCGCGGATCGGCCACTTCGTCGAGGCGCAGGTGCTGCAGAGCCTGGGCGTCGACTACGTCGACGAGTCCGAGGTGCTGACCCCCTCCGACTACACCCACCACATCGACAAGTGGGCCTTCACCGTCCCCTTCGTCTGCGGGGCCACCAACCTCGGCGAGGCGCTGCGCCGGATCAACGAGGGCGCGGCCATGGTCCGCTCCAAGGGTGAGGCCGGCACCGGCGACGTCTCCAACGCCGTCATGCACATGCGCACCATCCGCGGCGAGCTGCGCCGGCTCGCCGGGCTCGACGAGCAGGAGCTCTACGTCGCCGCCAAGGAGATGCAGGCGCCGTACGCCCTGGTCCGCGAGGTCGCCGAGCGCGGCTCGCTGCCCGTGGTGCTCTTCACCGCCGGCGGCATCGCCACCCCCGCCGACGCCGCGATGATGATGCAGCTCGGCGCCGACGGCGTGTTCGTGGGCTCGGGCATCTTCAAGTCCGGCAACCCCGCCGAGCGCGCCGAGGCGATCGTGAAGGCCACCACCTTCCACGACGACCCCGACATGATCGCCAAGGTCTCCCGCGGGCTCGGCGAGGCGATGGTCGGGATCAACGTCGAGGAGCTCCCCGAGCCGCACCGGCTCGCCCAGCGCGGCTGGTAAGGGGCGGGGTCGTCCCGACAGCTCCGACAACCCCGACAGCCCCACCGGCCCCAGGAACCCCCGCTTGGGCGGGGATTCCCGGACTCCGCGCGGCATGCAAGGGACGCGAACCCCGGGAAGCGCCCACCCAGTCCGCCTGCGCCCCGCGTCGGCTCACCCGGCGCGGCTGGCAGAGGGGCGGGCTCGTCCCGACAGCCCCACCGGCCCCAGGAACCCCCGCTTGGGCGGGGATTCCCGGACTCCGCGCGGCGTGCAAGGGACGCGAACCCCGGGAAGCGCCCACCCAGTCCGCCTGCGCCCCGCGCGCCGCGCCCGCGTTGCGGGCAGCCCGGGGCGGGCCGGGATGCGCGACGGCGCCCCTCCTACGATCGGGCCGTGACCCAGCCCCCCGCGCCCGCCCGCACGCACGGCCCGACCGTCGGTGTGCTGGCCCTGCAGGGCGACATCCGCGAGCACGTCGTGGCCCTCGAGGCGCTCGGCGCGACCGCCGTACGGGTGCGCCGCGTCGAGGAGCTCGACCGCTGCGACGCGCTGGTCCTGCCCGGGGGGGAGTCGACGACCATCGCCCGGCTGGCCCGCACCTTCGACCTGCTCGGGCCGCTGCGCGAGCGCATCGCGGGCGGGCTGCCCGTGCTCGGTACCTGCGCCGGGATGATCCTGCTCGCCGACCGCGTCCTGGACGGCGAACCGGGCCAGCAGACGGTCGGCGGGCTCGACGTGACGGTGCGCCGCAACGCCTTCGGTCGCCAAGTCGACTCCTTCGAGACCGACGTGACGATGACCGGGCTCCCCGAGCCCGTGCACGCCGTCTTCATCCGCGCCCCGTGGGTCGAGGAGGTCGGGCCGGGGGTCGAGGTCCTGGCCCGGGCGGCCGGCCACGCGGTCGCCGTACGCCAGGGCCCGCTGCTGGCCACGTCGTTCCACCCCGAGGTCGGCGGGGACCTCCGGGTGCACCGGCTCTTCCTGGACGGCGTCGCGGCGGCCGTCTGAGCCGCACGACCGCCGTCGCCCGGCGGAGGTAGGCTCGGGACCCGGCCTCCGGGCCGCCACCGTCATCGGACGAGCCGCCGGCGCCGTCACCACCCCGAGGACCGAAGAGGGACCGCATGTCAGGCCACTCCAAGTGGGCGACCACGAAGCACAAGAAGGCCATCGTCGACGCCAAGCGCGGCAAGATGTTCGCCAAGCTGGTCAAGAACGTCGAGGTCGCGGCCCGCATGGGCGGCGGCGACATGTCGGGCAACCCGACGCTCTACGACGCGGTCCAGAAGGCGAAGAAGGCCTCGGTCCCCAACGACAACATCGACCGCGCGCTCAAGCGCGGCTCCGGCGCGGAGACCGGGGGAGCGGACTACCAGACGATCATGTACGAGGGCTACGGCCCCGGCGGCGTCGCGATGCTCATCGAGTGCCTGACCGACAACAAGAACCGGGCCGCGATGGAGGTCCGCACCGCGATGAACCGCAACGGCGGCTCGCTGGCCGACCCCGGCTCGGTGTCGTTCCTGTTCCACCGCAAGGGCGTCGTCGTGGTGCCGGTGCACCAGGAGGGCCGTGAGGTCGACGAGGACACCGTCCTGGAGGCCACCCTCGAGGCCGGCGCCGAGGACGTCTCGGACCTCGGCGAGGTCTTCGAGGTGCTCTCCGAGCCCACCGACCTGATCGCGGTCCGCACCGCGCTGCAGGCCGCCGGGGTCGACTACGACTCCGCCGAGGCGGAGTTCCGCCCCGACATGCACGTGGAGCTCGAGAGCGACGCCGCCGGCAAGGTGCTGCGGCTGGTCGACGTGCTCGAGGACCTCGACGACGTGCAGAACATCTA
>JBBSKO010000167.1:0-5490 GCA_038256225.1 Propionibacteriales bacterium
ACGGCCGACGACTGCCTGGAGTCGATCGCCGCGGCCGTGGCCGCGCAGGACGAGCGGGACGGGCGGGACGACGGTGCGTGGTTCCGCGCCGGCGGGTGGTCCTTGGAGCACTTCGACCAGGCGACGGGACCGATGGCGGCGACCCTGGACAAGATCGTCCCGCACCGACCGGCGTTCCTGCCCAGCAACGACCACCACAACGCTTGGGTGAACACCCGTGCGTTGGAGCTCGCGGGCATCGACCGCAACACCCCCGACCCGGCGGACGGCTGGATCGAGCGGGACCACGACGGGAACCCGACGGGCACGCTGCGCGAGGCCGCCGCCCAGCTCGTGCACCGGCTGGTCGACACCACGCGGGCCGAGAAGCGCGACGCGCTCCGGGAGGCCCAGGCGCACCTGCAGTCGTGGGGGATCGTGGGCTGGCAGGACGCGCTGGTGGGCGGGTACGCCGGCATCGACGACCCCACCCAGGCCTACCTCGACCTCGTGGACGCCGGCGAGCTCACCGCGCGGGTCCGCCTGGCGCTGTGGTGGGACCGGCACCGCGGGGTCGAGCAGCTGGAGGACCTCGTGGCCGAGCGTGAGCGGCTCGCGGAGGCGGGACTGGACGCGGGCTCGGTGAAGCTGATGGTCGACGGGGTCTCGGAGACGTTCACCATGGCCGTCGACGAGCCGTACCTCGGCGGCGCCCGCTGCCCCTGCGACGGCGGGGACCGGGGGATCACCTTCCTCTCACCGGACCAGCTCGACGAGGCCGTGGTCGCGCTGGACGCCGCCGGCTTCCAGGCGCACTTCCACGCCCTGGGTGACCGGGCGGTCCGGACCTCGCTCGACGCGATCGCCGCCGCACGACGGACCAACGGCTGGAGCCTCCAGCGACACCAGCTGGCCCACCTGCAGCTGGTGGCCCCCCGGGACCGGGCCCGGTTCCGGCACCTCGGCGCGATCGCGAACGTCGAGGGGATGTGGGCCCGCTACAACACGCCCGCCGTGCAGATGGTGAAGGACTACCTCGACCAGGAGCGGCTGGACTGGCAGTACCCCTTCGCGGACATCGTCGACAGCGGCGCCCTGGTGGCAGGGGGTTCGGACTGGCCGATCAACCCGCCCGAGCCGATGGAGGGGATCCACGTGCTCGTGAACCGCTCGTCGCGCCGGACGGACGAGCGCGACGAGGAGCCCCCCATGCGCGACGACCAGGGACTCACGCTGACCCAGGCGCTGCAGGCGTACACGAGCGGCGCTGCCCACGCCAACCACCAGGAGGACTCGGGGAACCTGCGGGTCGGGTCCTCGGCGGACATCGTGGTGCTGGACCGGGACCCCTTCGACCTCCACGAGGACGACATCGGCTCCGCCGACCCGTTCACGGCCTGGGCGCGAGGGTCGGAGGTCTACCGCCGGGACCAGTAGGGAACGGCTACGGCGACTGCCGGCGACTGCCCGGTCCCGCCCCAAGCCTGGAGGGGGAACGGTCGGTGCGACCAGCCGCCGTCCTCCTCCAGCCCACGTCCTGTCTACTCTTCCGCGGCCCGCGGCGCCAGGGACTCGTCGCGGTCCCGGGTCACAGCGTCTCGGGCGAGGGCTGGTCCCACCGCGGCGGACCCAGCTCCACGACGTGGTCGACGAGGTCGAGCCCCACCCGGTCGTGGGAGATCCAGACCACGCTGCGACCGGGGTCCCCGGCCAGCACCTCGTGGGCGAGGTCGGCGGCCGTGTCGTGGTCGAGGTGGGCCGTGGGCTCGTCCAGCACCAGGACGGCCTGGTCACCCAGGATCGAGCGGGCGACGGCGATCCGGGCACGCTCGCCGCCGGAGACCGAGCCGTGGCCGTCGCCGAGCCAGGTGTGCAGCCCCTCCGGCAGGGAGTCCAGCCACGGCCCGAGGCAGGCGGCGCGAACGGCGTGCGCCACCTCGGCGTCGCTCGCCGCGGGCCGGGCCAGGCGGACGTTCTCGACCAGCGTGGTGGCGAAGACGTGCGGGTCATCGTCGACGAGGCCGACCTGGTGCCGCACCTGGTCGAGGGCCAGGCCCGGGAGCGGGGCCCCGCCCAGCGTCACCTGCCCGGCCGACGGGTCGAGGAAGCGGATCATCAGGGCCGCGACTGTGCTCTTCCCGGACCCCGACTCACCGACGATCCCCACATGCGCACCGCGGGGCACGTCGAGCCAGAGGTCGTCGACCGCCGGCCGGGTGCGGTCCCACCCGGCGCTCACGCCGCGCAGGGCCAGGGTCGTCGAGCTGGGCGTCGAGGTGACCACGGTGTCGCGCACCGCAGGAGCCGTCCGTTCCAGGGCGGTCAGTCGTCGTGCCGCGGCGTCGGTCCGCGCGGAGAGCGCGCCGGCGTCGGCGGCGGGGGAGGTGACCTCGGCCAGGGCCAGGGGGACCAGCACGAGCAGGGCGGCGATGGGCGCGGAGATCGCGCCAGAAGTGACCGCCGGGGTGACGACGACGGCTGTCGCGGCGACGCCGGCTCCGTGACAGAGCAGCACGAGGGCGCGCGCGCCCGCCCACCACCGGGCCGCCCCGACCGACGCCTCGCCCAGGGGACGGCCCGCGGCGGCGATCCGCTCGAGGGCGAGCCCGTCGGCCTGCCACATGACGAGCTCGGGGGCCAGCTGGCCGACCTCGACCACCGCGGCCGAGAGGTCGGCGCGGCGGGCGACCCCGTCGCGCTCGGCCCGTCCCGCACCGACGCGTGACACCACGAACCCGCCACCGCCGGCCAGCGCACAGGTGAGCGCGACGACGAGCCCGGTGGCGGGCAGCACCAGGGCCGCGCCCGTCGCGGCGGCGACGGCCACGGCGACCAGGACGGCGAGGGGGAGGCGCACGCGCAGCTGCCGGTCGACCACGCTGTCGACGTCGTCGACGATCGAGGTCAGCACGTCGCCGCGCCGCCGACCGAGACGACCCGGCGTCAGCGGCACCACGGCGTCGTAGACCCGGACGCGCTCGGCGGCGAGCAGCCGCAGGGCCACGTCGTGCGACCGCAGGCGCTCGGCGTAGCGCAGCACCGGTCGCGCCAGGCCGAAGGCCCGTACGCCGACGATGGCGACCATCAGGGTCAGGATCGCGGGACGTGTCGACGCCTGGACGATCAGCCACCCGGCGGTCGCGGTCAGGGCGACCCCGGACGCCGCGGCGAGGGCGCCGAGGACGACGCTGAGCACGAGCGAGCGCGGCGGCTCGGGCCGGGCGGGGCGCTCGGCCGGTGCGGCGACGCGCGGGGTGGGTTCTGGTGAGGGCGGCGGGACGACCCGCGGCGCGGGGCGGGCCGTCGGCAGGACCAGCTCGGCGTCGGCCAGCCGGACGATCGCCGGCCGGTGCGCCACCACCAGCACCGCCCGGGTGCGACCCAGCTCGACCACGGTGTCGGCGACGACCTGCTCGGTCAGCGCGTCGAGATGGGCGGTCGGCTCGTCCAGGAGGACCCACGGCCGGTCGGTCACCAGCACCCGGGCCAGCGCGAGCCGTGCCCGTTCGCCGGCCGACAGGGTGGTGCCGTCCTCACCGACCGGCGCCGCGAGGCCGCCCGGCAGCGCCCGTACCCGCTCCTCGAGCGCGACGCGTCGCAGCGCCGACCACAGCTCCTCGTCGTCGGCCGCCGGGGCCGCGATCCTCAGGTTGTCCGCGACGGTGCCGCTGACGAAGACCGGCCGCTGCGGGAGCCAGGCGATCTGGGAACGCCACTCCTCGCCCCCGACGACCGCACCACCGACCCGTACCGAGCCCGAGGCGGTGGGCAGCAGGCCCGCCACGGCGGCCAGCAGCGTCGACTTGCCGCACCCCGAGGGCCCGCGGACGACGGTGACCCCCCGCGACGCGACGACGCCGGTGACATGGGCCAGGGCCGGGGTCGTCCGACCGGGGTAGCGCACGCTGACGTCGTCCAGCACGAGGTGACCACCCGGTGCGGGCACGGCGCCCGCGTCGTCGGCGGCACCCGCGGTCCGCTCGGTGAGCTGCTCGACGGCCTCGAAGGTCGCGACGCCCTCGGCGGCGGCGTGGAACTCCGCCCCGACCCGGCGCAGCGGCCAGTAGGCCTCGGGGGCGAGCAGGAGCACGAACAGGGCGGTGTGCAGGTCGAGGCCGCCGGTGGCCAGCCGCAGCCCCACCAGCACCGCGACCAGGGCGACGCTGAGCGTGGCCACCAGCTCGAGGACGGCCGAGGACGCGAACGCGACCCGCAGCGTGGACATCGACGCCCGGCGGTAGCGGTCGGTGATCTCGGCGATCCGGGGTGACTGCGCCCGGGCCCGGCTGAAGGCGACGAGGGTCGGCAGGCCGCGCACCAGGTCGAGGAAGTGGCCCGAGAGCGAGGCCATCAACCGCCACTGCTCGCGCGCGCGGTCCCGGGTCTGCAGACCGACCAGGGCGCCGAACAGCGGGACCAGGGGCAGCGTGGCCGCCACCACGACCGCGCTGAGCAGGTCCTGGGTGGCGATCGTGACCAGGGTCAGCAGCGGGAGAACCCCGGCCAGCACGACCGCCGGCAGGTAGCGGGTCAGGTAGGGCTCGGAGGCGGCGACGCCGCGCGTGGCCAGCAGCGCCACCTCGCCGGTGGAGGACGACGGCCCGCCGGCCGTGCGCTCCACCAGGTACGCCGCCACGACCCGCCGCCGCAGGTCGGCGCCCACCAGGACGGCCGCGCGGGCGGCGAGGACGTCCGACACCCAGCCCGTGACCCCCCGCAGGGCGAACGCGCCCACCACGACGGCGACCCAGCGGGCGAGGTCCGCGCCCCCGACCACGGCCAGCACCAGCCCGGTGACGGCCCACGCCTGGGTGATCACGAGGGCACTGCCGACCACGCCCGCGACGACGACTCCGGTCAGGGGACGCCGGGCCGGGGCCAGGCCGGCCCGCAGCCGGGGGTCGGTGGGCCTCACGCCACGGGGACGGGCGGCGTGGTGTCGGGGATGTGGTGCACGGCGATCCGCTTGCGGAACACCCAGTAGGTCCAGCCCTGGTAGAGCAGGACCAGGGGGGTGAAGACCACGGCCACGACGGTCATGATGCGCAGCGTGTAGGGCGTCGCCGCGGCGTTGGTCGTGGTCAGCGACAGGCCGTCGGCCAGCGTGGTCGGCATGACGTCGGGGAAGAGTGCGAGGAACAGCCCCACGATGCCGAGACCGATGGCCACGAAGGTGCCCACGAAGGCCCAGCCTTCCCTGCCCGCCGACAGCGCGGCCAGGCCGGCGAGGAGCGCGAGCGCGGCGATGGCGAAGGCCACCGCGGAGGGCAGCGAGCCGCTGAGGACCTGGGTCCAGGACAGGAAGACCACGGTCACCACGGCGGCGGCGACCCCCAGCTTGAGGGCCAGCGACCGGGCGGCGTGCCGGATCGGCCCGTCGGTCTTGAGCGAGATGAACACCGCCCCGTGGGTCAGGAAGAGCAGCAGCGTGGTGAGGCCCCCGGTGAGGGCGTAGGGGTTGAGCAGGTCGAAGAAGCCCCCGACGTACTCCATCTCGCTGTCGATGGGCAC
>JBBSKO010000168.1:0-5458 GCA_038256225.1 Propionibacteriales bacterium
ACCGTGGCGGCGAGGGTCCACGGCCCGGTCACCTGGATCTTGAACGACCCCGTCAGGCCCTGGGCCTGCTCCTCGAGGCTGTCGAGGTCCTGGCCGACGAGGCTGCGCGCCCGGCGCTGGTCCACCCCGGAGGCGCCCTGGCCCGTCAGCCGCCAGCCGGCCGGCTGCAGGTCCGCACCGAGCTCGGCCACCAGGGCGAGCGCGCGGCCGGTCATCGCCGCGCCGGCACCCCGGCCCGGCACCTCGGGCAGGTGCGGCAGCTGGCCGACCAGCTCGCCGAGCACCAGGCCGACGGCGTGGTCGAAGGACCGCTGGTCCTCGCCGGGCATCGAGCCCACCGCGGTCGCGTGGGTCATCGCTGCTCCTCCGGGGGTGACTCGCCGGTGCCGGTGCGGTCGATGGTGGCGCTGCCGACGACGCGGGTGCCGTCGTAGACGACCGCGGTCTGGCCCGGGGCGATGCCGTAGGCCGGCTCGAGCAGCTCGACGTCGACCCGGTCCCCGTCGACCCGGACGACCGCCGGCAGCTCGGCGCCGTGGGCGCGCAGCTGGACGGTGCCGCGCAGCACGCTCGGGGCTGCGCCGCACCAGCGAGGGTGCGTGCAGGTCAGCCGGTCCACGGCCAGCCGTGCGTGCGGGCCGACCGTCACCGTGCCCGACACCGGCTCGATGTCGAGCACGAACCGGGGCCGGCCGTCCGGGGCCGGTCGGCCGATCCGCAGGCCCTTGCGCTGGCCGACGGTGAACCCGTAGGTGCCGTCGTGGCGGCCGAGGACCTCACCGGTCGCGTCGTCGACGATGTCACCGCCGTCGTTGGGGGCGCGGTCGCCGAGCTTCTCGCGCAGCCAGCCGGCGTTGTCGCCGTCGGCGACGAAGCAGATGTCGTGCGAGTCGGGCTTGTCGGCGACCAGCAGGCCGCGCCCGGCGGCCTCGGTGCGCACCTGCGCCTTCGGGGTGTCCCCGAGCGGGAACAGCGAGTGCGCGAGCTGGCGCTGGTCGAGCACCCCGAGGACGTACGACTGGTCCTTGCCGTGGTCCTCGGCACGGTGCATCTCGACCGTGCCGTCGCCGGCCCGGCGCAGCCGCGCGTAGTGGCCGGTGGCGACGGCGTCGAAGCCCAGCGCGAGCGAGCGCTCCAGGACGGCCTCGAACTTGATCTTCTCGTTGCACCGCAGGCACGGGTTCGGCGTGCGGCCGGCGGCGTACTCGTCCATGAAGTCCTCGACGACGTCGGCGTGGAAGCGCTCGGAGAGGTCCCACACGTAGAACGGGATCCCGATCACGTCGGCGGCCCGGCGCGCGTCGTTGGCGTCCTCGACCGTGCAGCAGCCCCGGGCCCCGGAGCGGTACGACGCGGGGTTGCGCGACAGCGCCAGGTGGATGCCGGTGACCTCGTGGCCGGCCTCGACCGCACGCGCGGCCGCGACCGCGGAGTCGACACCACCGGACATGGCGGCGACGACCCGCAGCGGGCCCGGGCCGGCGGGGGCGGTCACCGGCGGGCCGCGCGGGCCCGCTCGACGCACGGGCCGATCGCGGCGACGAGCGCGTCGACATCGGCCTCCGTCGAGGTGCGGCCCAGCGAGAAGCGCAGCGAGCCGCGGGCGACCTGCTCGTCGCGGCCCATCGCCAGCAGCACGTGGGAGGGCTGCGGGACGCCGGCGGAGCAGGCCGAGCCGGTCGAGCACTCGATGCCCCGGGCGTCGAGCAGCATCAGCAGCGAGTCGCCCTCGCAACCGGGGAAGGACAGGTGGGCGATGCCCGGGAGTCCGGCACCGGGGTCGTCGAGGGGCGCACCGTTGAGGACGGCCTCGGGGACGACCTGCTGCACGCCGCGCACCAGGCGCTCGCGCAGGACCGACATCCGCGCGGCGTGGTCGACCTGGCCGGCCACGGCCAGCGCGACCGCCGTGGCCAGGGCGCTGATCGCGGGCGGGTCGAGGGTGCCGGAACGCACGTCGCGCTCCTGCCCGCCGCCGTGGACCAGCGAGGTGAGGTCAAGCTCCCGGCGCACCAGCAGGGCGCCCACGCCGTACGGGCCCCCGACCTTGTGGCCGGTCAGGGTCAGGGCGTCGACGCCGGAGGCGGCGAAGTCGACCGGGACGGCACCGACCGCCTGCACGGCGTCGGTGTGCACCGGCACGCCGTGCTCGGCGGCGAGGGCGACGACGTCGTCGAGCGGCTGGAGGGTGCCGACCTCGTTGTTGCCCCACATCACCGACACCGCCGCGACCGAGCCCGGGTCGCGCTCGAGGCACGCCCGCAGGGCGTCCACGTCGAGGCGTCCGCGGTGGTCGACCGCGACGTGGTCGACGACCGCGCCCTGGTCGGTCGCCAGCCAGTCGAGCGGGTCGAGCACCGCGTGGTGCTCGACGGCGGTCGTGAGCAACCGGACGCGGCGGGGGTCGGCCGCACGCCGGGCCCAGGCCAGGCCCTTCAGCGAGAGGTTGTCGGACTCCGTGCCGCCGGAGGTGAAGACCACCTCGCCCGGGCGGCAGCCGAGGGATCCGGCCAGCGACTCGCGGGCCTCCTCGACGACCCGGCGGGCCCGTCGGCCGGAGGCGTGCAGGGAGCTGGCGTTGCCGACCTCGCGCAGCCGCGCGACCAGGGTCCCGACCGCGGCCTCGACCATCGGCGTGGTCGCGGCGTGGTCGAGGTAGACGGTCGCCTCGGGGCGCGGCAGGACTTCGGACATCGCACCGATCAGCGTACGCGCGCCCCCCGGCGCCCCCCGGCGCCGCCCCGGGCACCTCGGCCACGGCTCAGGACGCGGCTCAGGACGCGGGCAGCAGGGTGGTCACGATCGCCAGGTGGTCGGTGCCCGGCACCGCGACGGTGCCCGTGCTGGTGGCGGTCCACGACGGGGCCAGCAGCAGGTGGTCGATGGGTGCCGTCGGCGGGAGGAGCCCCAGGACGGGGAAGAACCCGTTGACCGGCCAGGTGGCCGTCAGCCCGGTGTTCAGCAGCTCGGCGCTGTCGCGGTAGCCCTCGGCGACGAGGGCGCGCACGGGCGCGTGGTCCAGGGTCGCGTTGAGGTCGCCGACGACCACGTCGGGCCGCTCCGCGACGACCACGTCGCGCAGACGGGCGTGGTCCTCGGCCCAGTCGTCGGGGTCCAGCGGGGCGGCCGGGTGGGCGGCCAGCACGTCCAGGCCGCCGGTGCGCACCAGCAGGTTGTCGAACCGCGTGCCCCCGACGGGCTCCACCCGCTCGAACGGCTCGGCGGAGAACACCATCGTGCCCTCGTACGTCTCCCCCGTCCGCCCGGCCCGGTGCGGCAGCAGGGTGTCGAGCCCGGCGTCCTCCATGGCGCCCAGCGTGCGCGGGGTGACCTCGCTGGCCACCAGGACGTCGACGTCGCGCTCGGCGACCTCGCGCACCACCGCGGCACCGTCCCCGCGCCCGAAGTACAGGTTGGTGCTGAGGAGGGCCACCTCGTCGTCGGGGCCGGCGGCCGGCGACGGGGCGCGCCCCTCCCCCGTGTAGGACGGCAGCAGCCAGGTGACGTGCAGGCCCGCCGCGACCAGCACCAGGACCGTGACCCCGGCCGGCAGCAGACGACGCGGGCCGCGCCGGGCGAGCAGGACGCCGAGCAGCGCCGACGCCAGGGCGTAGGGCACCAGGGCGAACGGGGTGAACGCCTGCGCCTGCACCAGCAGTCCCGCCGACGGGTCCGTCATCCGGAGCACCGTCAGCGCAGCGGCCGGCACCAGCAGGAGCACCAGCACCACGATCAGCGCCGCACGGGCCACGGCGGGAGGCTTGGGCATGGCTGCGAACGTACCGACCCGGTGGCCACCGCCGACCGCCCCGACACGTCGCCCCGGCGACGCCGCGGTGAACGCCCCGGACCTCCTAGAGCAGGACCAGGTCGTCGCGGTGCACGACCTCGCGGTCGTACGCCGGGCCGAGCTCGGCCACGAGCTCCGGGGTCGAGCGGCCGAGCAGCGCCGGCAGCTCGTCGGCGTCGAACCCGACCCGGCCCCGGGCGAGCACCGCTCCGGCCGGGTCGACGAGGTCGACGGGGTCGCCGGCGGCGAAGGCCCCCTCGACACCGGTCACGCCGGCCGCGAGCAGCGAGGTCTGCCGCTGGGTGACGGCGCGGACAGCACCGGCATCGAGCACGAGGCGGCCCTGGGGCTCGGTGGCGTGCGCCAGCCACAGGAGCCTGGTCGGGCGACGCCTGCCGGTGGCCTGGAACAGCGTGCCCACGTCGGCGCCGGCGAGCGCCTCGGCGGCCTGCGGGGCGGCGCTGAGCACCACCGGGATCCCGGCGCCGGTCGCGATCATCGCGGCGTCGACCTTCGTGCGCATCCCCCCGGTGCCGACCCCGGCCGTGCCGGCGGCACCGAGCCGGACCCCGCCCAGGTCCTCGACCGACTCCACGACCGGCACCCTGCGCGACCCGGACTCGGCGGGAGGGCCGTCGTACAGCCCGTCGACGTCGCTGAGCAGCACCAGCAGGTCGGCGTGCACGAGGTGCGCGACCAGGGCCGCGAGGCGGTCGTTGTCCCCGAACCGGATCTCGCTGGTGGCCACGGTGTCGTTCTCGTTGACGATCGGCAGCACCCCGAGCTCGAGCAGGCGGGCGAAGGTCTGGTGGGCGTTGCGGTAGTGCGTGCGACGCACGACGTCGTCCGCGGTCAGCAGGACCTGTCCCGCGGTCACGCCGTGGACGGCGAGCTCCTCGGTGTAGCGGTGCACCAGCAGGCCCTGGCCGACCGACGCCGCGGCCTGCTGGGAGGGCAGGTCGCTGGGTCGCCGGCGCAGGCCGAGCGGGGCGAGCCCGGCGGCGATGGCGCCCGAGGAGACCAGCACGACCTCGACCCCGCGCTCCCGGGCCGCGGCGACGACGCCGACCAGCGCGCGCACCCGGTCGGGGTCGATGCCGCCTGCGGCCGTCGTCAGCGAGGACGAGCCGACCTTGACCACGACCCGACGCGCCGCGACGACCTCCGGCCGGGCGCCCGAGGGCGCCACGCTCATCGCTCGGAGCCGCCCGGGCCCGCCGGGTCGGCGGGGGCGGCGTCCGGGTCCGCGTCGGAGCCGATCTCGTACGAGGTCGGGCCCCGGTCGTAGCGGCGGGCGACGTCGGCGCGGGTCTCGTTCTCCCCGCGGTCGGGCATGGCCTCGTCGATGGCCCGGCGCCGGCGCGCGGCCGGCCGGTCCTCGGTGAGGCGCACGTCCTCGCCACGACGCGAGAGGATCTCGCCGCCGGCGTCCATCCCGGGCCGGAAGTCGAAGACGACCGCGTCCTCGGGGTCGCCGATCAGCACCGCGTCGCCTTCGACCGCCCCCATCGCCACGAGCTTGCGCTCGACACCGAGGCGGTCGAGCCGGTCGGCGAGGAAGCCCACGGCCTCGTCGTTGGAGAAGTCGGTCTGCCGCACCCAGCGCTCGGGCTTGGTGCCGCGCACGCGCCAGCCGGCGCCGGTGGCGCGCACGGTGAAGTCCTCCTC
>JBBSKO010000169.1:0-5438 GCA_038256225.1 Propionibacteriales bacterium
CGCAGGGCCTCCGGCGTGAGGACCGGGCCGATCGTGGCGACGCCGTCGCCCGGCGGGTTGGCCCCGACCAGGCAGACCGGCCGCCCCCCGTCCTCCCACCACCACAGCACACCGGCGCGGACCCGGGACCGCAGCGAGACCAGGTCGGGCTGCGCGTCGGTCCCGGGGTCGCGGCCCGCGGCCAGGTCGACCTCGCGCTGGAACGACGCCCACCACCGGGCCAGCGCGTCGAGCTCGTCCTCCCGCACCGCTCGCAGCGCGCCCGGCGTCGGCCGCGGCGCCCGCGGCTCGGCGAGCACGTGCAGCCGCAGCCGCTCGTGCACCCGCGCCGTCCGGCCGGTCAGGCGCGCGGTCTCCTCGGCCACCACCCGGGCGGCCGGCAGCGCCCCGTTGACGGCCGCCACCGCCTCCCCGCGCTCGTGCAGCGCCCGCGCGACCGCGACCGCCGCCGCGTCCGGCATCGTGTGCACCCACGGGGCGTGCGGCGGGTGCGGCATCGTGCGCATCGCGAGCGAGACCGGCTCCCCGTCCGGCCCGTGGACCACCAGCCACCAGCGCGGCACCCCGGGCGCCGGCTCGGCCACCTCGCCGGCCGCGGCCCGGCGCGTCCACGACGACAGCACCGTGGTCAGCACCGGCTCGGCGGCCAGCAGCGGCGCGGCCTCGTCCAGGAACCAGGAGGGGTCCTCGGTGAAGGCCAGGGTGTACGGCGGGGTGGGTGGCGGGGTGGGTGGCACCAGCGGAGGGTAGGACGCGACCTGCGAGGCCGCACCGGCTTTCCCGACCGTAGGCTGGCGCCCATGACCGACACCCAGCAGCAGGCCCCGGACCCGACGAGCACCGCGCACGGTGCCGTCGCCGTACCGGACAAGCCGGCCCTGGAGGGCCTCGAGGAGACCTGGTCGTCGCGCTGGAAGGCCGACGACACCTACGCCTTCGACCGCACCCAGCCGCGCGCGAACGTCTTCTCGATCGACACCCCGCCGCCGACGGTGAGCGGGAGCCTCCACGTCGGGCACGTCTTCTCCTACACCCACACCGACCTGATCGCCCGCTACCAGCGGATGCAGGGCAAGTCGGTGTTCTACCCGATGGGCTGGGACGACAACGGCCTGCCCACCGAGCGCCGGGTGCAGAACTACTTCGGGGTGCGCTGCGACCCCTCGCTGCCCTACGACGCCGACTTCACCCCGCCGGAGAAGCCCGACCCCAAGAAGCAGGTGCCGGTCAGCCGGCCGAACTTCGTCGAGCTGTGCGAGCGCCTCGTCGTCGAGGACGAGCAGGTCTTCGAGGCGCTGTGGCGCCGGCTCGGGCTGTCGGTGGACTGGAGCCAGCACTACACGACGATCGGGCCGAAGGCGCAGGTCGCCAGCCAGCGGGCCTTCCTGCGCAACTTCGCGCGCGGAGAGGCATACCTGCAGGAGGCCCCCACCCTGTGGGACGTCACCTTCCAGACCGCGGTGGCGCAGGCCGAGCTCGAGGCCCGCGACTACGCCGGCGCCTACCACCGCGTGGCCTACCACCGCGCGGACGGGACGCCGGTGCACGTCGAGACCACCCGCCCGGAGCTGATCGTGAGCGCCGTGGCCCTGGTCGCGCACCCCGACGACGAGCGGTACGCCGACCTCGTCGGCACGACCGTGACCTCGCCGGTCTTCGGCGTCGAGATCCCGGTCCTGGCCCACCCGGCGGCGGAGATGGACAAGGGCGCCGGCATCGCGATGTGCTGCACCTTCGGCGACCTCACCGACGTCACCTGGTGGCGCGAGCTGCAGCTGCCGGTGCGCACCGTGATCGGCCGCGACGGCCGCTTCACCCGCGAGACCCCCACCTGGCTCGAGGGCGAGGGCGCGGCGGCGTACGAGGGCCTGGCCGGCAAGACGGTCTTCTCGGCCCGCGAAGAGACCGTGCGGCTGCTCCGGGAGGCCGGCGACCTCGCCGGCGAGCCCACGCCGACGCAGCGGATGGCGAACTTCTACGAGAAGGGCGACAAGCCGCTCGAGATCGTCGCCACCCGCCAGTGGTACGTCCGCAACGGCGGCCGCGACGTCGGCCTGCGCACCGAGATGCTCGAGCGCGGCGCCGAGATCACCTGGGTCCCCACCCACATGCGCCACCGCTTCGACAACTGGGTCGGCGGGCTGAACGGCGACTGGCTGATCTCGCGGCAGCGGTTCTTCGGCATCCCCTTCCCGGTCTGGTACCCCCTCGACGACGAGGGCGAGCCCGACCACGCCCACCCGCTGATGCCGACCGAGGCCGAGCTGCCGGTCGACCCCTCGACCGACGCCCCGCGCGGGTACGACGAGTCGACCCGCGGGAAGCCGGGCGGGTTCGTCGGCGACCCCGACGTGATGGACACCTGGGCGACCTCCTCGCTGACCCCGCAGATCGCCGGCGGCTGGGAGAGCGACCCCGACCTCTTCGAGCGGGTCTTCCCGATGGACCTGGCCACCCAGGCCCACGACATCATCCGGACCTGGCTGTTCTCCCGGGTCGTGCGCGCGCACTTCGAGAACGGCGTGGCCCCGTGGAACCACGCGCTGATCTCGGGCTTCGTGGTCGACCCGGACCGCAAGAAGATGTCGAAGTCCAAGGGCAACGTCGTGGTCCCCACCGACATCCTCGACCGGTTCGGCGCCGACGCGGTCCGCTGGCGGGCCGCGATGTCGCGCCCGGGCCTGGACTCGCCCTTCGACGAGAGCCAGATGAAGGTCGGACGCCGGCTCGCGATGAAGGTCCTCAACGCCTCCCGCTTCGTGCTCGGCAACGTCGGCGCCACCTCGCTGAACGCCTTCGAGGTCGCCGAGCCCGTCGACTGCGCGCTGCTGGGCCGCCTGGCCACCGTGGTGACCCGCGCGACCGAGGCCTTCGACGCCTACGACTACACCACCGCCCTCGAGGTGACCGAACGCTTCTTCTGGGAGTTCTGCGACGACTACCTCGAGCTGGTCAAGGAGCGGGCCTACGCCGAGGACGGTGGCTCCCCCACCGCGTCGGCGCGCGCCACGCTCGCCCTGGCCCTGGAGGTCCAGCTGCGCCTGCTGGCCCCGTTCCTGCCCTACGTGACCGAGGAGGTCTGGTCGTGGTGGCGACCCGGGTCGGTGCACCACGCCGCCTGGCCGGTCGTGGCCGACCTCGGCGCCCCCGCCGCCGCCGACCCGTCCTCGCTGGACGCCGTGGCCTCGACGCTGGCCGGCATCCGGGGCGCGAAGTCCCAGGCCAAGGTGTCGATGCGCACCCCGCTGGCGCGGGTGGAGGTCCGCGGCCCGCAGCAGCTCGTCGACGCCGCCGCCACCGCCGAGCGCGACCTCCGGGCCGCCGGGCGGGTGACGGGCGAGATGAGCTTCGTCGCCGACGACAGCCGCTCGGAGATCCTGGTCACGGCCGAGGTCGCCCCCGAGGCACCGGGGACCCCGCAGGCCTGACCCGGGCGGTACTCCGCCCGGGAGACACAGCAGCGGATCACTGCCACCAGGTGGCGGTGATCCGCTGCTGTCGTTACCGGCAGGGGCTGCGTGGTCAGGCGGCGGGCCCGGGGGCCTCCGCAGGCGCGGCGGGCTCGGCGGGGGTGGCGGGTTCGGCGGGGGTGGTCGGCTCCGCCGGGGCGACGGGCTCCACCGGTACGGCGCTCGGCCCGGCCTCCTCGACGCGCGGATCGCACACGATCGGAGGCAACGGCGGCACGATCGGGAGCGCGGGCGCGGCCGGGGCCGGCGACGGGGCCGGCGGCGGGGCCGGGCTCCCGCCGACCGACGGACCCTCGTACTCGGGGCCGCCGTCGCCCGCACCGTCCGGAGCACCGAAGGCCGGGATGCCACCCTTCACCGGCGGCGTCCAGGGTGCGGCCGGGGCGGCCCCCGGCTGCGGGGCCTGGTCGGTGGGGTCGGGTCCCCCGGACGGGTCGCCGTCGCCCGCGACGGACTCGCCGCCGCCGTCGTCGCCACCGTCCGCAGCACCGGCGCCGCTGGTCGGGCCGGCGGAGGGACCCACGGACCCCTGGCCCCCGGGCTCCTGGCCGGCCGACGAGCCCGCGCCCGTCGCTACGGGCCCCGAGCGGCCGTCGGTGGTGGCGCCCGAGGTGGCGCCCGGCACCGTGCCGGAGGTGGCGCCCGACGTCGACGCGTCGTCGCTCAAGGACGCACCGCCGGGCACCGCGGTCGTGGGCGGCTCACCCGCGGTCAGCGACAAGACGTCCGCAGCGTCCAGGACCGACCCGGCACCGTCCGGCGCGGTCGCGTCCGCGGGAGTGCCCGGCGTGCCGGACTCGCGGAACGTCGACCCGCCGCGCGGGGTGCCATTGACCAGCGGGGTGCTATCGACCAGCGGGGTGCCGTCGACCAGCGGGGTGGCGAAGGTGCGTCCGTCGGCCGGCGCCGTCGGTGACACCTCACCGCGCGCCGTCGCGGCCAGGACGAAGCCGCACAGGACCGCCACCATGCAGAACACCAGGAACGGTGCTCGTTGGTTCTTGCTCATTGTTCGCTGCCCCCGCAGGTCATGAGGTCGTGACGACCCGCGACCATTGTCGGGCCACCGCCGCCACGCACCGACCAGAACGGCAGAAATGACTCGAAGTGACTAGCAGGCACGCCCCCGGGACGGCCCGGGGGCGTGCCAGGCAGGCCTCAGGCGGACTTCTTCTTCTTGGTCTCGGTCTCGGTCTCGCGCAGCACCAGGGTCGGAGCCACCTCGTCGTCGACCACCTCGCGGGTGATGACGACCTTGGCGACGTCGGCGCGCGACGGCACGTCGTACATCACGTAGAGGAGGACCTCCTCGATGATCGCGCGCAGGCCACGGGCGCCGGTGCCCCGCTCCATGGCCTTGTCGGCGATGGCGAGGATCGCCTCGTCGGTGAACTCGAGGTCGACGCCGTCGAGCTCGAAGAGCTTCTTGTACTGCTTGACCAGGGCGTTGCGCGGCTCGGTGAGGATCTGGACCAGGGCCTCCTGGTCGAGCTTGCTCACGCTGGCGATCAGCGGGAGCCGGCCGATGAACTCCGGGATCAGGCCGAACTTGGTCAGGTCCTCCGGGCGCACCTGGGAGAGCAGGTCGGTCGCCTCGCGCTCGGCCTGCCCGCGCACCTCGGCGGTGAACCCGAGCGACTTCTTGCCGACCCGCTGCTCGACGATGTGCTCGAGGCCGGCGAAGGCCCCGCCCACCACGAAGAGGATGTTGGTGGTGTCGATCTGGATGAACTCCTGGTGCGGGTGCTTGCGCCCGCCCTGCGGCGGCACCGAGGCGCTGGTGCCCTCGATGATCTTCAGCAGCGCCTGCTGGACGCCCTCACCGGACACGTCGCGGGTGATCGAGGGGTTCTCGGCCTTGCGGGCCACCTTGTCGATCTCGTCGATGTAGATGATCCCGGTCTCGGCCTTCTTGACGTCGTAGTCGGCCGCCTGGATCAGCTTGAGCAGGATGTTCTCGACGTCCTC
>JBBSKO010000170.1:0-5406 GCA_038256225.1 Propionibacteriales bacterium
GCCCTCCGACGGTCGGTACCCCCGACCACGTCCTGTCCCAACCCCTCACGACCCGGAGGCCCCCATGTCCGTGCAGCTCAACGCCTACCTCAACTTCGACACCACCACCCGCGAGGCGATGGAGTTCTACCGGTCCGTGCTTGGCGGGACGCTGGAGGTGATGACCTTCGGCGACTACGGCGCCGAGGGCGAGGCAGCCACCCTGGTGATGCACGCGCAGCTGAGGACCGACGACGGCTTCGTGCTGATGGCCTCCGACCGGACGCCCGAGATGGGCGCGGTCGTGCCCGGTGAGCAGACCCACCTGTGCCTCAACGGCGACGACGCGGACCGGCTGCACCGCTGGTGGGAGGGCCTCGGCGAGGGCGGGCAGGTGCACATGGCGCTGGAGAAGCAGATGTGGGGCGACGAGTACGGCGACCTCACCGACCGCTTCGGCCAGCGCTGGATGTTCAACATCGACCTGTCCGGCCAGGCCTGACCAACCGGTCCTGACCGGCGCAGGACTCAGCGACGCGGCAGCCCGCCGGCGCACCTGACGCAGGTGGGCGCCGCCGGTCGCGCCTCCAGCCGCTCCGGGGCGATCGGCTCGCCGCAGGTCGTGCAGGTGCCGTACGTCCCCGACGCCACGCGCGCCAGCGCCGCGTCGGTCCCGGCGAGGTGGCGTACGGCCTGCTGCACCAGCGACCCGGTCTGCGAGCGCTCGAAGGCGATCGTCTGCCCCTCCGGGTCGTGCTCGTCGTCGGCGTTGGTGTCCCGGGAGGCGTCGACGACCTCGGCGTAGTCCGCCCGCAGCCCGGCCAGCCGCCGCAGGGTGCGGTCGCGGTCGGCGAGCAGCGCCGGACGGGGGTCGTCCACGTCGCCCAACCTACGACCGGGCCTCGACCGGGCGCCCAGCCCAGGAGGGTACGTCTGTGGGAACGCCGTCGGCGTGTCGCCACACAGACGTACCGCGCGAGCGGAGCGGGCGATCAGGGGCGCCGGCGGGGAGGCAGCCGGTGCAGCACGACGTCGGCGAGCTCCCCGTCGGTCACGGTCGCGCTCATCCAGGTGCAGTGCGGCTGCTGCCTGCGGTCGGTGGGCGAGCCGGGGTTGAGCAGGCGCACGCCGCGCGGGGTCGTGGTGTCCCAGGGAATGTGGCTGTGCCCGAAGACCAGGACGTCGAGGTCCTCGTACGTCGCGTCCACCCGCTCCTCGCGGCGCAGCTTCTGCCCGGTCTCGTGCACCACGCCCAGACGCAGGCCGTCGAGGTCGGCCCGGGCGACCTCGGGCAGCCGGGCCCGCAGGCCGGGGCCGTCGTTGTTGCCCCAGCAGGCCACCAGCCGCTGCGAGGACTCCTCAAGCAGGTCCAGGGTGGCCTCGTCGACCCAGTCCCCCGCGTGCACGACGACATCGGCGGCGCGTACCGCCTCGAGCAGCTCGTCAGGCAGGGCCTTCGCCCGCCGGGACAGGTGGGTGTCGGCGGTGAGGACGAGGGACAACGAGGCCACGTGGCGGGGTTCAGCCCGCCGCACGGAACGACCGGACCGGGGCGCTCCACGTGCGCGCGGCCGGCGCCCAGTCGCGACGCTCGATCTCACCGGTCCCCAGGTCGTAGCGGAACCCGAGCACGGTCACCCGGAACGTCCGGGGTCGTGCGAGGCAGTGCGGGTCGACGGTGATCCGGTAGCCCCGGCGCAGGCCGTCGAGGTCGAAGCAGCCGCTCGGCCCGAGGTCCCGTCCGGTCCGCGTCCAGGAACGCGCCCGCGAGACGGACCACTCGCTCTGCGGGTATGCCCCCAGGAACGCGTCCGGGCGCCGGTCGCGGTCGAGATCGAACCAGACCGAGTAGGCCTGGCCGATCTTCGGCCGGCGGGCGGTGACCACCCTCACGACGCCGTCGCGACCACCCCGGACCGCCGAGGTGACGATGACCCGGTCGAGGTCCCAGCCGACCTGCCGCTGCACCCCGTCGTCCACGGTGACCTCCGTCGGCGCCGCGGCGGACGCCGGGCCGACGGTCCCGGGTGCGGTGAGCAGGGCCAGCACGAGTGGCACGAGCAGGGCCAGCACGGACGTCGGACGGGTCAGCGAGGTCATGGTCGGCTCCTTCGGCGGTCCAACGAGGCTAGCGGCGACGGGGGCGTCGCGGGAAGGGCCGTCGGTCAGCCGGACCACCCCAGGTCGAGGGTGTCCTCGCCGGGGTCGACCTCAGACACCAGCGGCGCCTGGACGCTGCGACGGCGGCGGGTGACGTCGCCGCTGCCGGGCCGCGGACCGTCCGAGACCAGCCGCAGCGCCTGGCGCAGCGCCGTCAGCACCAGCTCCAGGTCGAGCCCGGCGGCCTCGACGTGGTCCCGCAGCCCGGTCGCCCCGGCCGAGCCGGTGCGCAGCAGCACCAGCTGCCGGATGATCTGGTGGCGGTCGTGCCCGAACAGCCCGGCCACCGTGGCGGGGCGGACCGGGCCGAGCACCAGCAGCTCGACGAGGCCGGCGACCTCGAGCCCCCCGAGGTCGAGCAGCACCGGACCCGGTGCCGTGGACGCCGGCGGCACGCCCGGGACCACCGCCCCCGGTCCGACCACGTCGACGCCCTCGGTCCCGTCCCCGTCCTCGGCCCCGTCGGCGTCGGCCTCGTCGTCGTCGTCGTCGTCGTCGTCGTCGAGGAAACAGCTCCCCCCGACCCGCTCCACGAGACGGCGCGCGAGGTCGTCCATCACGGAGGTGAACAGGCGGGCGGCCACGACGAGGTGCGACTCGCAGAACGGCAGCGCCAGCACCTCCAGACGCATCACCACCGCACCGCCTCGTGCGACGAACTTGAAGGAGCCGTGCTCCTCGTTGAGCAGCGCGACCTCACGACGGACGGCGCCCGCGTCGGTCGGGTCGTGGACCAGCTCGGCGAACAGCTCGACGACCGGCCGGTCGTCCCGCACGCTGACCCAGCACACGCTGCGCCCGTCGCGGATCGGCACGTCGCCCTCGGCGTCGTGGCGCACCTCGCCGAGCATCCGGCCGAGCGCGGCGTCGACGAGCTCCTGCAGGTGGTCCCGGTCGTGGGGCGTGACGACCCGGTCGGCCGGGTCGGCCGGGTCGTCCGCCCCCGCCGGTCCCTCGCCGCCGCCGCGGTCGGTGCGGGGCTGCGGGGGCGCGGGATCGTGCTCGAGGCCCTCGGCGCGGAGCATGCTCGGGTGCAGCACGACCAGCTCGTCACGCAGCACCTGCACCGCCCGCGCTGCGGCCCGGTCGACCTGGTCGCGGGGCAGCCGCTCCTCGCGGCGGCCCTCGTGCACGTCGATCTCGAGGGTGAGCACGTCGTCGACGGCGACCAGGATCCCCAGACCGGGGCGACGGCCGATCCGCTGCGAGAGCTCGGGCGCGAACAGGCTGACCGCACCGCCCGTCACCGTCGCGTCGACCTGGTCGGCCAGGCGCACCCGGAACCGGGACCAGGCGGCCTCGATCGCCGCGTCGAAGCCCCCGTCGTCGCCCCCGGCGCAGTCCTCCCGCAGGTCGTGCTCGTCCTCGTGCCCCATGTCGCCTCCAGGGTCGGTGCCCGGCCACCACGACCGGACGTCGTCGACGGTAGGCGCGACCACCGACAACCCTTCCGCCCCCACGCCGCGAGGAGCAGGATGCACCCATGGCGTACGACGAGACGCTGGCCGCCCGGGTGCGGGACCTGCTCGCGGGGCGGTCCGGCTGGAGCGAGAAGCGGATGTTCGGCGGGCTGGCGTTCCTGCTGGACCAGCACCTGGCCGTCGCGGTCAGCGGCAGCGGCGACGGGGCCCTGATGGTGCGCCACGACCCGGCCGACGGCCTGCTCGGCGAGGCCTACGCCGGTCCGATGGAGATGCGCGGGAGCTCGATGACCGGGTGGCTGCTCGTCGAGCAGGCCGGGCTCGCCGAGGACGCCGACCTGGCCCGGTGGGTCGACGTGGGCGCCGCCCGCGTCGGGGCCCTGCACCCTCCGGCCTGAGCCGGGTCAGACCCCGTCGACGAGCGCCAGCATCGCCCGGGCGGCCTCCGCTGGGCGCTCCACCGCCAGCAGGTGACCGGTGCGCGGCAGCACCTCCACGGTCGTGGGCAGGGGTGCCGGGCGCAGCGCGGCCATCCGCTCGACCGTCCCGGCCGGGACCTCGGTGTCCTCCTCGCCGTAGAGCAGCAGCACCGGGCCGGCGAAGCCGGCGAGCACCGCGCTCGTGTCCGCCCGCGCCGCCAGCGCCCGCGCCACCCACGCCGCCCCGTGCGGGTCGGCGGCCCGCACGATCCCGGCGACGAGCCCCACCAGGTCGGGCTGCTCGGCCCGCGCGGTCTCCCCCAGGCCACCCTCGACCGCGTCCGCGACCGGTTCCGTGTCCCCGCGCCGCTCCAGCTCGCCGGCCACGGCGAGGCGGTCGGCGGGCAGGTCGGGCGGCCCCACCCACGGCGTCGTGCTCGACAGCACCAGGGCGGTGACCCGCTCGGGCGCGAGGTCGGCCAGCGCGAGCGCGACGTACCCCCCGGTCGACACCCCGTGCACCACGGCCCGGTCCACGCCCGTCTCGTCGAGGACCCGCAGCACGGCGTGCGCCATCGCCTCCACCGACGGCTCGCCGACGGCCTGGTCGACGCTCCGTCCGAGGCCGGGCAGGTCTACCCGGACGACCCGCACCGTCGCGGCCAGCAGGGGCAGGACCCGGTCGAAGGTGGTCGAGTCCAGCGGGAAGGCGTGCAGCAGCACCAGCACCGGTCGCGTCGCCCCCTGCCCCGCGGCCGGGTCGGAGTCGTCGTACCAGGGCAGGTCGGTCCGTGGGCTCGTCACCGGCGCGACGCTAGCCAGCGCGGCCGTGCCCGCCCCTCACCCGGTACGCCCCCTGGTCTTGCCACGCGGCGGCGGAGGAGACACGGTGGGGCGATGGACCTGGCCGATCCCGTCCGCCGTGCGGCGCTGCCCGCGCTGGACACCCTCGTGGCCACGGCGGACGAGGGGCTGCACCCGTGGGTGCGCCGACGGGTCTGCGCCGACGAGCGCCGCACGGCGCTGGCCGAGGAGCTGCGGTTCTGGCTCTGCACCGCCGCGCAGGACCTCGACCACGCCCGCAGCTACGCCGACGCGGCCCCGCAGAGCGGCGAGCCCGCGGAGGCGTACCTCGACCGGTGGCTGCCGCTGGCCACCGGCGGCCACGTGCTGGCCGGGCCCCGCTACCTCGGCCGCGACCCCGACCTGCCGTTCGTCGGCATCACCGCCTCCGACCGGGTGCTGGTCCCCGCGGACGCCGGGGCGCTGCGTGAGGTGGCCCGTACGCAGTTCGGCGCCTTCGCCCCCGGCTTCGTCCTGCTCAGCACCGCCGACGACCTCGCCGGGGTCGCGGCCTGGCCCGGGGGCCGCCCCGAGATGCGCCAGGTCGCCGGCCGCCTCGGCGACCTCCGCGCCCGGCCGGTGCC